>CALAZQ010000049.1 GCA_937926325.1 uncultured Planctomycetaceae bacterium
AGATGAGAGAAAACGGTCAGTATCGGCCGCTAAATGGCGGTTTAATGCCATGAAGGCGGCCGATTTCATCCGATTCGGTCGGAGTTTTCGCGATCCCGGTGGCTTTCCATCGTCCGGTCGCTGTCGGCTTATTCGCCACGGAGTTTCAGGCCGCGTTCAGCAAGGCGTTCCCGAACCTCATTCAAGCTCGTAACGCCGAAGTTCTTGCACTCCATCAGGTCTTCGCCAGTCCGCCGTACCAGTTCGCCGATCGTGGTGATCCCAAGTTTGGTCGTGCATTTGCGGGCCCGCACCGAAAGATTGAGTTCTGTGACCGGCAGGCCGTGGATTTCGGTCTCCTCTTCAACCGGTTCAGTAAAGGCGGGCTGCGGTTCCGCTGCCGCCGTCGGTTCCGCAAACTGGCCAAGGCTCAGTCCTTTGCCGGCCAGCATCTCCTTGATCTCAACCAGGCTGGTTTCCCCGAAGTTCTTGCTGGCCAGTACCTCGGCCTCGCTCGTGCGGGCCAGATCGCCAAGCGTCTGGATGCCCATCTTGGCCAGGCAGTTGCGGCTGCGGACCGACAGTTCGAAGTCACTGACCGGCAGCGTCATGATCTGTTCCAGCCGGTCGCGGTGCCTCTGCTCCTGTTCGTCGAGCAGCCGGTCGCCAGAGGCGGCCGAGTCTTTCATGAACAGCCTGGCTCGGGCCACCGCCTCGTCGCGGCCGGGGGCGTCGAGCGGCAGCCCGTCGAGAATGCGGCGGTAGCACTCCTGTGCCTTTGAAAACTCGTCCCGATCCTCGTACAGCAGGCCCAGGTTGATCAACGCGCCGACCGTGGCTGGGTACCGTTGCAGCGACCGCTGGTAGCAGTCGATCGCCTCGTCGTCGTTGCCCAGCCGGTCGTGAAGCACACCGAGGCAGAAGAGCGCCAGCGGCTCACCTGGGTCAGCCGCAACCGCCTTTTCCAACTGGGCGAATGCTTCTTCGACGGGGGCGGAAGATTCCACACCGACTGCGGCCCGGGCGGCAAGCAGGGCGGCGGCTTCGGCCTGATCACCGCTGGCCGCATCGAGGACGGCGGTCGCCTCGTCCAGCCGTCCCGCTGCCCGCAAGGTGTTGGCGATGGCAGCGGTGCAGGCTGCGGCCGGATAGCCGGAGGAACTGGCGGACTCGAAGGAAGCCTTGGCCTCATCGGCAGCACCGAGGGCGGATTGCGCGAGGCCGAGGGCGAACAGTGCCAGGGCCGAGCCGTCGCCTGCCTTCAGAGCAGCCACCGCTTCACTGCTACGGCCGAGCAGATAGAGCCCGACACCGAGCCTCACCGAGGCGGCCGGGCTGCGGTCAGTCGCCGCCTGCAGTTCTTGAACCGTAAGCCGCAGTTCTCGATGAGTGGCCGGGTTCGTCCCGAGCGAATCGGCGATTGCCCGGACATCATCCGGGCCGAACGGGCCACTGCCGGCAAGCAGTTCGCGAACATCAACCGTGGTGGGAGAAGGGGAGGCTGAGGCGTGCATCTGGTTCGATTACCTTTCGACGGTGGGCCACCACTGGCGGCAGTGGAAAACCAAGCCTGATTCCGAACACAAACAGCGGTCCGAGACCAGCGGGGAAGCCAGCGGTGGGAATCGAACCCACAACCCCCGCATTACGAATGCGGTGCTCTGCCAATTGAAGCTACGCTGGCGGTCGGACACGAGGGGGAGGGACCGCCACGGCCGGACTCCGCAGCGTAGCGCAGAGCCGTTGGCATCGTCAAGGGGCTGCCGGCCCGATTCTGCCGGGCAACGCCGCGGTTCGCGCACAAAAAAAGTGGGGTCTCGACCCGGTAGGAGCGTCCTACCTGTGGCCGAGCGGATCAGGGGCAAGGCGACCGCTCGACCGAAAGAAGTCGAAGACCCCACTTTTTCATGGTGTGGGTGACAGGGACCGGAACTCCCTGTCGAAGAATCAGGAGATGCACTCGCCGTGCCAAATTGTCGCCTCGAGAAAAAAAGACCGGCCGCGGCGAGAAAAAACGGTGCTTTTCAAGCGGAAATGTCGAAAGTTCAGGATTGAGCCTAGGGGTGGTCCCTCAGGCGTCCCGTCGCAAAATGAAAAATCGCAGTGCGCTGCGGCGATTCCGCTGCGGCAAAATGCTGCGGTCGCGGCAAAATGCTGCGACCCCGCCGGGGCCCCTGTATGCCAGTTCAATCTCCCGCACGCCTCTTTGGAAACGCTCTGCCATGAATCCACACCTTCCGGCCCAGATCGGTGACCATCGTTGCGGCCCGGGCCAGCCACTGCTGCTGATTGCCGGGCCGTGCGTCATTGAAACCGCCGATCTCTGTCTGCGAATTGCCCAGCGGCTGGCGGAGATCGGCCGTGACCTTGGGGTGCAGGTTGTCTTCAAGGCGTCTTTCGACAAGGCGAACCGCACCGCCGCCGCTTCGTTCCGGGGGCCCGGCATCGATGAGGGCCTGGCAGTTCTTGAGCGGGTGCGCGAAGCGACCGGCCTGCCGGTCACCACCGACATTCACCTGCCCGAGCAGGCCGCCCCGGTGGGCAGCGTCTGCGAACTGCTGCAGATTCCGGCCTTTCTCTGTCGGCAGACCGACCTGCTGCTGGCGGCCGCCGAAACCGGTCGGGCGGTCAATGTGAAGAAGGGCCAATTCATGGCCCCGGGGGACATGCGGCATGCCGTTGCCAAGCTGCTGGCCGGCGGCTGCCGCAACATGATGCTCTGTGAACGCGGCACCTTCTTCGGCTATGGGCGGCTGGTGAACGACTTCGGTGGGCTGATCACCATGCGGTCCCTGGGGGTGCCGGTGATCTTTGACGCCACCCATTCCGTCCAGCAGCCGGCCAGCCAGGGGAATGCGACCGGTGGTGACCGGTCGCTGGTCGAACCGCTCGCGCGGGCAGCGGCTGCCGTCGGAATCGACGGTGTCTTCTTTGAGACCCATCCAGATCCAAGCAGCAGCCCGAGTGACGGTCCGAATATGGTACCGTTAGATGAATTGCGGGGCGTGGTTGAACGTGTGCTGCGCATCCACCAACTGCATGCCGCCTGAGGGGTGAAACCGGGATGGAAACGCGAAAGGCTTGCCGCGAGTTGTGGTGGGCAGGGGGCTTGCTCGGCCTGCTGCTGCTCACCGGCTGCCAGCAACAGCCACCAGCTCCGCCAGCTGAAGTCAGAATTGTGCCGCAGATTTCCCGCGAGGTTCGCGGCAAACTGCTCGACGGCGCGATGGCCGTCCTCGGCCGGCTTGAGCAGTATGACGAGGCCTCGGCGTCGGCCCAGGTCTTTGATCGGCTCAATCAGTGGATCCATGCGGACCCCGTCGGCGATGAGGCCGCCAGCGCTGACTGGCGGGTCGATCCGCTGGTTGACGCGCTTCCTGCCGATCTCCGGGAGCTCTGCGGCACCGATCAGCTCAGCAGTGCCGTATTCGACGCAGCCCGCGATGTCACTGCCCTGCGAGACTCCCGCTGGCTGGCCGACATCGCCAAGACGGCTCGCGGTGAGGCCCTCGACGACCTCGATATTGCGGTCGCCCTGTTTCGCTGGACCGTGCGGTCGCTGGCGATTGCAAGCGATCCGCCGCTCGCCGCCGACGCAAGCAGCGGGGGGCAGCGGTGGTTCGAGCGGGGCGAAATTCTGTTGGCCGGCCGCGGCAGCCCCGCACAGCGGAGCTGGATCTTTCTGGAATTGCTGCGGCAGGCAGGCCTGAAAGGGGTGATGCTGGCAACGGCTGACGCGGCCGGTGACCTGCGGCCTTGGATTCCCGCGGTCATCTCCGGTGGCGAGGCCTATCTGTTCGAGCCGACCTACGGGCTGCCGATTCCCCGGGCCGATGGCAGCGGTGTGGCCACTGCCCGCGAGGCGGCGGCCGATCCGGCGGTGCTCGATCAGCTTGATGTCGATGGTCGGGACTATCCGCTCGCTGCCAGTGACATGCTCGATCTGGCCGTGCTGGTCTGCGCCGACCCCGAGTCACTCTCCCGCCGCATGGCCTTGGTTGAGCGGAGTCTGCTCGGCGGCTCGGCGGTTCGGCTGGCCGTCGATGCGACGGCGGTGGCGGCGGCCGCTGCCGCTGCCCTGCCCCGCGAGACAGGAGAACCGCGGCGGGCCCTCTGGTCTTTTCCCTTCGAGGTTCGGCGACGGCGGCTGGCGACGAGCCCGAAGATTGCCCGGGCGATCGCCCGGGAGTTGGGGGTGATGACCGTCGCCTTCGAGCGGGGGGCCGCTGGGCCTGACCGCCGGGCAGGCGGCCGCGTCATCCGGCCGCTCTACGCCGGCCGGCTGCGGGAGTTTCGCGGCGAATTTGCCGGACCAGAGGGGGCAAAGAAAGCCTATTTGATGGCCCGGCCGACAACCAGCACCATCACCGAGCTGGTGCAGCGGATGCCCGAATCGCAGCGGGAGCCCGTCCGGCGGCTCTACGAGCAGATGAAGGAAGACGCCACCTACTGGCTGGGCCTGGTGACCCTGGCCGAACGAGATTACGAGACCGCCAGTGACTATCTCGGCCGCATGACGCTTGAGGCCGCCCCCGACGGCCGCTGGGCGGCTGCCGCCCGGCTCAATCTGGCCGAGGCCAAACTGGCCCTGGGTGAGACCGAGCAGGCGGTCGCACTGCTGCGGGACGACCGGTCGCCGCAGCGATTCGGCAGCCGGATGCGGGCCCGCGACCTGGAGGCTGCGGCCGCCGCCACGGCGGAATGAGTCGCTGATGCCAATTGCCGTCGGGGCCGGCGGTCGGTACGATCTAAGGCTTCGCCGATTGCAGACGACCGGCTGACCGCCGCAGCGGTTGGGCCACACCGGCAGCGGCGGCCCCCGATCACCCATCACCAGGCAGGACGAGCAGGACGATGAAAGAAGGCATTCACCCGAAATACATCGACGCGGTTGTGAAGTGCGGCTGTGGCAACAGCTTCACCACCCGGAGCACGGTGCCGGAGATCAAGCTCGACATCTGCAACATGTGCCATCCGTTCTTTACCGGCAAGCTGAAGTTTGTTGACACGGCGGGCCGGATCGAGAAGTTCAAGTCCAAGTTTGGATCGAGTGGCTACGCGAGCCTCAAAAAAGGCAAGAAGGCAGCCGCTCCGGCTGAGGCTCCTGCGGGCTGAAGCCGGCGGTGCGGGAGCGGTAGACAGCTGGTTGGTGCGGCGGTCGCTGGCCATTCTGCCCGGCTGGGCTGCCAGCCAGACCCAACGCGATTGCCGGGGCGACCGACAACACAACAGCGGCGAAGGATCGCGCTGCCACCGGAGAGGTGATGCGGGAAGAACTCGACAGCAAACTGGCCCGGTTTGAGGAACTCGAGCAGCAGCTTGCCGACCCGGCTGTGCAGGCCGATTCACAGCGGATGTCAGCGGTGGCCCGAGAGCACGGCAGCCTGGCCCGGCTGGCCCGGCGGTACCGCGACTTTCTGGCGGTCGAACGGGAGATTGCCGAGCATGCCGAGATGGCCGCCGGTGACGACGCCGACCTGCAGGAGCTCGCCGAGGCCGAACTGCCCGACCTCCGCCGCCGTCGGGATGCGGAGTGGGATGCCCTGCTCGATGCCTGCCTGGAAGATCCCGATGCCGATCGCTCGCGGTGCATCATGGAGCTTCGTGCCGGCACCGGGGGTGACGAGGCGGCCCTGTTTGTCCGCGACCTGTTTGAGATGTATCGCCGCTATGCGGCCGAGGTTGGCTGGGACATCGAGGTGATGGACGCCAACCCGACGGAACTGGGCGGCTTCAAAGAGTTGGTGATCGCGGTTTCCGGGGGTGATGTCTTTCGCCGGCTGCAGTACGAGAGCGGCGGGCATCGGGTGCAGCGGGTGCCTGACACCGAGGCCAAGGGGCGGGTGCACACCTCGGCGGCCACGGTGGCGGTGCTGCCTGAGCCGGAAGACGTCGAGGTCACCATCTCGCCTGATGAGTACCGCAAGGATCTGTTCTGTGCCAGCGGTCCCGGCGGGCAGCATGTCAACAAGACGACCTCGGCCGTCCGGCTGACCCACCTCGAGACCGGCATCGTTGTGCAGTGCCAGGATGAAAAAAGCCAGCATAAGAACCTGGCCAAGGCCCTGCGGGTGCTCAAGACCCGGCTCTATGAGCGGCAGCGGCAGATCGAGCACGACAAGCGGGCCAGCGAGCGGCGGGGGCTGGTCGGCTCGGGTGACCGCAGCCAGCGAATCCGCACCTACAACTTTCCCCAGAATCGGCTCAGCGACCATCGCATCAACCAGAACTTCAACCTCGATCAGATTCTGGCCGGCCGGCTCAACCTCGTGCTCGATGCCCTCGAGGAACGGGTGCGGCAGGAACGGCGGGGCGGACTTGTCGCTGGCTGACCCCTTCGCCCCCGGCCCGTAGCGGCGGTCGTCAGAAAGGTCTCGCACCGATGGCAGATGCCCCCTCCCCTGCTTCACCCGCCGCCGATCAGCCCGAGGTCTGGACGGTCGGCCGGCTGTTGACCTGGACCACCGATTGGCTGGCTGGCCGCGGCAGCGAATCACCGCGGCTCGATGCCGAGGTGCTCCTGGCCGCGGTGCGAGGCTGCCCACGAATCCTGCTCTACACCGCCTTTGATGAGCCGGTTGATGATGAGCAGCGGAGCCGGTTCCGTGAGCTGGTGCGGCGTCGGGGTGGCGGTGAGCCGGTGGCCTATCTTGTCGGCAGTCGGGAATTTTTCTCACTCTCGTTTGCGGTGACGCCGGCGACACTGATCCCGCGGCCCGAGACCGAAGGCCTGGTGATTCGCGTGCTCGATCTCTGGAAGCAGCGGGGGGCGGTGGCGGGGCCTCGCATCGTTGATGTCGGCACCGGCTCCGGGGCGATCGGCGTGACCCTGGCGACGCGGCTGCCGGGGGCGACGGTGCTGGCAACCGACCGATCAGAGGCAGCGGTGGCGGTGGCTACCGCCAATGCCCAGCGGCACGGCGTGGCGGACCGGGTTGAATTGGCCGTGGGCGATCTGCTTGACCATCCGGCGGCGGCCGGCCCCTGGGACTTCATCGTCAGCAACCCGCCCTATGTCCGCGAGGATGAGTTCGAGGGTCTGCCGCCCGACGTGCGGCTGCATGAACCGCGGGAGGCCCTTGTGGCCGGGCCGACCGGCTGTGAGCTGATTGCCCGGCTGCTGCCCCAGGCTGCCGAGCGGCTGGCCCCGGGGGGCTGGCTGCTAATCGAGGTCGGACCGGCCACTGCGGCGATGGCCGAGCAGCTGGTGGCTGAGACCGCCGGCCTGATTGCCGAACCGACACTGCCCGACGCCGCCGGCCTGCCCCGCATCATCCAGGCCCGCCGGGCGAAGGCGGCTGGCGACTGAAGAGGCTGATCACATCGCTCCGCGGGCTGTGATGCAAACGAGCGACCGGCGTCTCAGAGATTCGGGCTGAGCATCTGGTCGGCCCCGACTCGATGGTGGTCGTCCGCAAGCCCTGAGATGTTCAAGTTTTTCTCAGCCTGTGTTCTTCTGCTGCCGGGTTTGCCAACGGCGGCCGACTGTCCCGTGGCAGCCGTACGCTGGCGCCGTTGAGCCAAACGTCGGTGACCAGACGGACCGACCGTTGCGAAGCCGCCGTTGACCGTCGTATCCTTGCGGCCGCGGTGAAAACCATCCTGCGAGAAGAACGCCCTTCAGACCGATGGGGTAGCGAGAACACCAGACTGACCGTGATTGCGGACAGAGAAGGCCACATCATCACGAGTGAGCGACGGTGCAGCCAGTTTGTCGGAGCCTCGCTTTCAGGAACAGGACATGTTTAATCACGCTGAGTGGAGGCGATACCTGTCGCAGGCGCGGCACACGCTCGCCTCGGCACGGCGAGACATTGAAGACGGCGACTATGCCTGGGCATGCTTCAAGTCGCAACAGGCGGCGGAGATGGCCGCGAAGGGGCTCATTCGCGGCTGTGGTGGCCTCGCGACCGGCCATTCGGTCGTTTCGCTTCTTCAGGCTGCGGTCGATGTTGTGCCCGATGGACTCGCTCACTGTGCCCGGGAACTCGACAAGGTCTACATTCCGACACGCTATCCGGATGCGTACGACGCTGGCAGCCCGCACGAATACTTCGATCATCGCGACGCGACGGCCCATGTCGAGTGTGCCGCCACAATCGTGGATTATCTTGAGCGGGAGGTGCCCGGTGAATCGGTTGGCGACTGATCCCGAATGGCGGCTCGATCCCAGGCTGTCGATCGAGTGGCGGCTGGCCCGTGTCCGCGAGTATCTTGCGAGGCTGCCGTTGGCCCGCGTGAGGGGCATCGTGTTCGGATCGGTCGCGCGGCACGCCTGTTCGATTGGCAGTGATACCGACCTGCTCGTCATCAGCGACGAACTCCCTCCGGAGATCCGCGACCGCATCGATCTGTTGGGTGATCATCGCGATGGCCTCGGTGAGATCGACCCGGTGGGCTGGACCGAAACAGAGTGGCGGCGGCGGCAGGCCGGAGGTGATCCCTTTGTCACGCTGCTCGTTCAGGAAGGAATCCCGGTGCCGGGGGCAGGGGACGGGCAAGGCTCGGTCTGAAAATGTTATGCCCGGCTTCACTGCCAGATCTGCCTGGCCGCTTCGCCACCCTTGCCAGAGCCCAAATCAACTGGCTCGCGGGCCAACGGGAGCCTTTTCAGGCAGAACCTAGTGCATCTCAACGGCGCAGGTGCCGAGGCCGCCGCGGTAGTAGTTGAACTGCACGTTGGGATGGTCGGCCAGCAGTGACATCGGCACGCTCGCATCGGCCAGGCCCTTGGCGATCATGAGGGCGGTCAGCCGCTGGCCGAGCGGGTTGTCGTGGACACCCGCCTGCCAGATCGAGACTTTTTCTGCCTGCCAGGTCTGCACGGGTCCGACTGTGATCGCCTGCTGCGGCACCATCGTGATGTTGCCACCCCCGCTGGTGCGGGCGTTCTGGGCGAGCGTGACCGGGTGGAGGTCGACGACCCGGGTGGAGAGGCCGCGATACTCGGCCGGCGACGGTGGGGCGTCCTGGTAGGTTCCCTCCCGGCGGAGCGGGTCGTTGAACGCCCAGTGCTTGATGTCGCCCTGCCCTCCCTGCATCACTGCGCAGCGGGCGGTCTGCCAGCTCGCGATGTAGTCGGCCGTGTCGGCCTTTGGGAAATGGAGGTTGGCCTCGGGCATCTTCAGGTCAGGGCGAATGCGATCGAAGCAGAGCTCACGGTCGGCCCGCTCGAATGACAGCGGATGCGTGACCGGCACCTCGCGGCCGTCTTCATACCACTCGTCCATGCCCCAGAAGTGGGCGTGTCGCAGGTCGAGCTCGAGTTCGTTCACCAGCCGGGCCACGAGTGGCAGCTGCTCCGTCGGCCCGATCGGGCCGCAGATGCCGACCGGATCGTCGGCCGTGGCCTGCTTCCAGGCGGTGATGTATTCGAGCGCCTCGGCCAGATAGAAGTCTTCGAGCGTGTCGTAGAAGACGACGCGAAAGCCGGGCCGTGCAAGGGCGGCGAGGTCGCGTTCGGAAAGCGCCGCCGCATCGCGAATGATCTCGGGGTCGAGGGTCGTGTAATCCCACCAGTCGGGGGCGATGCGACTCAGGCGTCGAGGCATGGCAGCACAAGCTCCGGGGCGAACGATTTTCAAACTCAGTTGTCGCACCTTCCTTCACCACCGTGAAGTGGGCAACTCTTTCAATTCTTGAGGCTCGGCTTTCGGAATAGTGCAGCGTCTATTCCGGCCTGCACGTGACCACCGCCGGCAGCGCTGCCGCCAGCGGATCGTCAGCGGTCGCCGAAAGGCCGAGGTGGAGATGCCGTCGCCAGCCCTCGGCGTACGCAAACCGCCCCGACATGCGTCCCACCGCGCGGGCCGCCTCATCACCCGCGTCGAGGTAGCTATCCATACCCTGCGTGGCGTCGAGCCACTCCTTCTGGCTGGCATGGGCGGCGAGCGCCTGCCGCTTGAGCGGCTGCACGGCGGTTGTATCGACAAACAGATCGGGCACGACCGGCCGCCGCAGGCCGTCGCAGAGGCCGTGCGGCATCGCGTGATACACCGTCACATCCCCCGTTACCGGTGCGACGGGCGGATCGGTCGCAAAGTTGGGCATGCCGCGGGCGAAGGCGGCGGTGACGGCCAGCCGAGCCGTGTTCATGTGATCTTCCATGTAGTCTTCCGGCGAGTGCGTGAGCACGATCTGGGGCTGCACCTGTCGCACGACGGCGGCCAGCCGCCGCAAGAGCCGCTCTTCGTAGAAGATGCAGAGGTCCGACGCGAGGCTCTGGTGGAATTCCGCCCCGAGGATCGCCGCCGCCGCCCTGCCCTCTTGCTCCCGGATCGCCCGCGTCTCCTCCGGGCCGGTCGTCATGCTGCCGCAGTCACCGCCGGAGAGGTTCAAGTAGTGGATCTGCCAGTCGGCGTCGCGCAGAAGCAGGAGCGTTCCTGCCGCGACAAACTCGATGTCATCGGGGTGGGCGAAAATGGCGAGCACGGCGGGGGCTGGCATGCGGTCAGTTCTCCGGGGTCGGAAGGGAGGTCGCCCGCCCGCGGCTGGCGGCCCGCAGGGCGGCCGGTGGCATACGGAAGTGGCGGCGGAAGAGTGTCGTCATGTAGGCGACCGAGCTGAGCCCGGCCCGTGGTGCGATGGCCTTCATCGGCAGATCGGTGGTGGTCACCAGCCGCCGCGCCTCCTCGAGGCGGACATGCAGAATGTCGTCGTGGATGCTGCGGCCGACGGCCCGCCGAAACCGCTCCTCGAGTTGCCAACGGGAGAGCCCCGACTCGTTGACGAGTTCGGCGATGCCCAGGCCGCGGGTGGCCCGCTCGCGAATGCTGCGGATCGCAGCGGCCACCTCGGGATCACCTACCGCGAGCGTGTCGGTGGATCGCCGGGCCACCACGCCAATCGGTGGCACGACCAGCCGCGATGGCTCGGCAGCATTCTTCGCCGCCTGTGGCCCGGTCTGCTCGGTCTGCAAGAGCCCGTCGAGCAGCCGCGCCGCCTCGTAGCCCACGCGGCGCGACGCCTGGGCGACACTCGAGAGTGGCGGGTCGGAGAGTTCGCAGACAAACTCATCGTCATCCACCCCGATCACGGCGACATCGTGCGGCACGCGAAGCCCGAGTCCGCGGCAGGCTTCCAGCACGTGCCGCGCCCGCACGTCGTCGCAGGCCATGATGCCGACCGGCTTGTGCAGCCTTGAAAGCCAGGCTTCAAGTTCGGCCTGCAGCTGCGTCCAGCGGGTCGCGTCATGTTCTGCAATGAGCGACCGGCATGTGCGGCCGGCCGCAGCGAGACGGCGGGTAAAGGCGGTGCATCGCGTCTCCGACCAGATCGTGGCCGGCGCGGGGGGCAGGCCGTAGAAGCCGAAGTGTCCGAGCCCGCGTTCAAGCAGATGCTCGGCCGCCAGGCAGGCGATCTGGTCGTTGTCGGTCTCGACGTAGGGAATGCAGCTGGTGGGATCAAAGCCGCCGCCACCTCCGCCGACGGCCACCACCGACAGACCGGTTGCCATCACGGCCTGCGCGACGCGCTCATCATCAAACGACGCGATGATTCCATGGCCCGGCCAGTCGTTGAACTCGGGCAGCCTCCGCGGTTGTTCCTCTTCGATGTAGAGCCGCCAGTCGCCTCTTTCGCGAGCATACTGAGCCACACCGAGCGCGATCGCTCGTTCATACGGCAGCGAGGGATCAACGACGACCGCTACGAGGGTGTCGTGCTGCCTAGGGGCGGGAGCGTCGTGCTGGTGCGATCGTCGGGAGCGTGCCATTGTCACTATTGTGCCGCTGTTGGAGCAGTGGCGCAAAGCGGGGGCTGGCGTGAAGATTGCCCGATTAGCTGTGGCGACGGGCAAACGCGATTGAGCGACTACCGGAAATCGAAAGCGGTGCCTGACGGATTGAAAAAGTTGTTTCCAAACGCGGCCCGATAGCTGGCGGACGGCGGGTACGATAAAGCCTTGGCGATCGATAATGCCCGTTACTCTTCAGTCATCACCAAACGAAACGGATTCTCCATGGTTCAGCCCAACTCCCGGCGGCACCCCGTCTCCCGTCGCATGTTTACCGCCACGACAGCGGCGGCGGTTTCAGGAGTGATGGTGCATTCTTCTCGAGCGACCGCCGACGAGCAGCAGGAACTGCGGCTGGGCATCATCGGCTGTGGCGGCCGTGGCACCGGTGCGATCAACAACTCGCTCTCCATCAACTCCGGTGTCAGGCTCGTGGCAGCCGCCGATCTCTATGGCAAAAATTGCGAGAAGGCCTGGAAAGCGATGCAGCAGGCCCACCCTGACAAGGTGGCCGTCAGTGGCAAGTTCCACGAGGGGCTCGACAGCTACAAGCGGATTCTCGACGACCCCGATGTGGATGTCGTTCATGTCACGTCGACCCCCGGCTTTCACCCACTCCATGTGCGGGCGGCGATCGCGGCTGGCAAGCATGTGTTCGTCGAGAAGCCGGCCTGTGTCGATCCGGCCGGCTATCGGCTGTGCCTCGAGGCCCACGACGAGGCGGTGGCCAACGGGCTGGCGATCGTCGGGGGCACGCAGTATCGCCGGCAGGTGAACTACATCGGTGCCGTCGAGCAGATTCGGCAAGGGGCGATCGGCGACGTGATCGGCGCGCAGGCCCGCTACTGCGGGGGCGGGATCTGGTATCGACCGCGAGCGGAAGGCATGAGCGACGCTGAATACCAGATGCACAACTGGTATCACTTCGTCTGGCTCTCGGGCGACCAACTCGTCGAGCAGGGTGTTCACAACCTCGACGTCATCAACTGGGTGATGGGCGAGAATCCAATCTCGGCCTACGGCTCGGGCGGGCGGTTTGCCCGGCCCGACGATAGTGAGCTCTGGGACACGTTTGGCATCGACTACGAGTATCCCGGCGGTCGGTTTGTGTCGTTTCAGTCGCGGCATCTGCCGAACACGAAGTCGGACGTGGGCAATGTCATCCACGGTTCAGAGGGCACCTGTGTCATCGGGAGTGGCAACGCCGGCTCGCGGATCGTCGATCGCTCCGGGAAGGTCGTGTGGGAGATGAAGGGCAGCATCGCCGACGCCTACAAGCAGGAACACAAGGATCTGGTCGACTCGATCCGGGCGGGCAGGCCGATCGTCGAACTGCGGCAGATGGCCGACAGTTCCCTGGTGGGCGTGCTGGGCCGCCTCGCCGCCTACACCGGCCAGAAGGTCACGTGGAAGTTTGTCGCCGAGGAGTCGCAGCTCGACCTCTTCCCCAAGGATCTCACCTGGCAGTCATCGCTGCCGAGCCCTGGGTTTGCCGTGCCCGGCAGGACGAAACTCGTGTAGCGGACGGCAGATAAAATCTGCTGCCGCGGGGGCGGCAACCGCCGCCGCATGCTGAAGGGCCGGTGCCAGGAAATTGCTTGCCCCTGATCGGGCCGGCTTCCGCTTTATGAACCAGACAGAGTTGCCGTGTGAGGCAGCCGGACGTTGGTTCAGGCCGGAAAGCCATGCGATGTGACGGGGTAAAGGCGAGATGGCCTGCGGGCGGCCGGTGGCCGGCTGGCTGGATGGCCGCGGCGGTCCGCGGTTGGATTCCGCCCGTGCCACCCGTGGTGGCGGTGGCGGCGGCAGTGGCTGCTGGCTGCTGGCTAGGAACCATGCTTGCCGACTGGCCGGTTTCCACTGCCTGGCACGCCGGCGGACTGATCGGGCTGGCGACACCACTGGTTGCCGGTTCGCTGGTGGTCCAGCTGCGGCGGCCTCTCGCGGATGCGTCGCCCGCCTGGCTGCTGGCCTTGGCCGGAATCGGTCTGGCCGCCGCCGGCTGGGCCTGGTGCCAGGTTCGGTTGTTTGCGAACGATGATCTGGCCTGGAGCCTCACCGAGCGGCCGCAGCCCGTGGCGGTTGAGGGGGTTGTGCTGCGCGGGCCCCGCCCACGGCCTGCCGCGACGGATTCGCCCCGGGGCGGCGACGCTCCCCCGACCTGTCAATGGCAGCTCCAGCTCACTGCCGCGCGGCATCAGGACCGGTGGCAGCCGGTGACGGGCCAGGCGCGAGTCTTTGTCGATGGGCCCTGTCGGCCGCTGCTCCCCGGCAGTCGCGTCCGGCTGTTCGGCCGCGGGCTTCGGCCGGGGCCCGCGCTTAACCCTGGGGAGTACGACTTTGCCGAACAGGCACAGCGAAGTCGAGTGCTCTCGCTGATTCGGGTTCGTGATTGGTCGTGCGTCCGACTGGTGCAGCCGGCGGCCTGGTGGTCTCCAGCGGCGGTGGTTGATCGGCTCCATCGGGCTGCTGCTGCTCAACTGGAGCGGTCGGTGCCCGAGCCCCAGCGACCGCTGGTGGCTGCCCTGCTGCTGGGCCGCCGTGAATCGCTGCCCCGGTCGGCCGTGGAACGGTTTGCCAGCACCGGCACCATTCACATCCTGGCCATCTCGGGGCTGCACGTCGGGCTGCTCGCCGCCAGCCTGCTGGGCGTGCTGCGGGGGCTGGCCGTCCCCCGCCGGGCAGCCTGGGCGGTTGTGGCCGTCGGCACCACCGTCTATGCAGCAGTTGTCGGGGGTGAGGTGCCGGTGGTGCGGGCAACGATGCTCATCTGGTTCGCCTGCCTCGCCGTTTGGCTGGAGCGGCGACCGGGTGGGCTGCGGCCGCTGGCCTTGGCGGCGGTCGGCATCCTGTTGTCCGCCCCGGCGGCAGTGGTGTCGGTGGGCCCGCAGCTTTCGTTCCTGGCGACGGCTGTGCTGCTCTCGGTGAGCCCCTGGCTGGTGCCTCGCCGTCCCGACGATCCGCTCGAGCGGCTGATCGCCTCGACGCGGCCGGCCTGGCAGCGGCGGCTGCGGCGGTGGGGTGGGCAGGTTGCCCGAATCGCCCTGGCCGGTCTGGCGGTCTGGCTCGCCTCCGCGCCATTGGTAGCGGCCAGTTTTCATCGGCTGGCCCCGGCTGCCGTGGTGGTCAATCTCGCAATTTCGCCGCTGGTATCGCTGCTGCTGTCAGCCGGGCTCGTCTGTCTGCTGCTCGGCGGGCTCATCCCACCACTCGGCTGGCTGGCCGGGGCCGTCAGCGGCCAGGCAGCGGCTCTGCTTGAGCTGATTGTGAGTGCCGCTGCGGCCATCCCGGGCGGCTCGCTTACCGTCGTCGGACTGCCCGGCTGGTGGCTGGCCGGCTGGTACCTGGTGCTGGCCGGGCTGTTGCTCAGCTGGCACGAGGCCCGTGAAGGCCTGCCCCGGCTGGCGGGAGTGGGACCGTTTGCGGTGTCGCCGCGTGGCCGCAGCACAGCCTTCAGCGGGCGAGCCGGCAGGTTTCTGGCTGCTGCCGGTGGCTGGGGACTCGTCGGGCTGATCGTCATGTTGTTCCCGCACGCGGCTGGTGGCTCAACCCGAGTGGTCTGCGCCGCGATGGGCCACGGCTGCGGCATCGTTGTTCGGTCACCCTCGGGTCGCTGCCTCGTCTACGATGCCGGCCGGCTCGGGGCGGCGGCAGCAGCCGGCCGCTCGCTGTCGGCGGTGCTGCAGGCCGAAGGCCTCTCCGTGATCGACTGCCTGGTGCTTTCCCACGCCGACACCGATCACTTCAACGGGGTGCCGGCCCTGCTGCGGCGGTTCCGGGTGCGGCAGGTCGTGGTGCCGGCAGCCTTCCTGGCCAGTCGGTCGGGCACCGCCCGCGAGCTGCTCGAGCAGCTGCGGCAGCAGCGGGTGGTGGTCCGAACCGTCGCTGTTGGCGATCGCATCGTAATCGACGGGCACTGTGTTGCCCGGGTGTTACACCCACCCCCCGGCCCGCCGGCCACCGATGCCAGCGACAACGAGCAGAGCCTGGTGCTGGCAGTCGAGGCAGGCGGCCGCCGCCTGCTACTGACCGGTGACCTTGAGGGGGACGCGCTCGGCCGGTTCGTCGCTGCCGGACCCCCGTCGTGTGATCTGCTGGTAGCGCCGCACCATGGCAGTGATGGAGCAGCGCTTGAGAGACTCGTCCAGGCGACTCGTGCTGAGGTGGTGCTGGTCAGTGGTCGCGGTGGCCGTGACTGGCGGCGGGTGGTCGCTCGCTGCCTGACGACTGCTCCCCAGCCGCCACTTCTTGTTCGCACTGCCGGCCCGACGGAGGGCGACCGAGGCGCGGTCGCAGCCGTGCTGGCGTCGGACGGGCTGCAGCTCTCGCGGTATGTCGCCGGTCGTTGGCGACGGCTGCCAATCAGCCGGCGGCAAGCGATAGCGACCGCCCTCCCCTGCGATTACTTCCAGCCGAATGCCGTGGCGAGGCCGCCGACGATGGGGTTGGCCAGTGGCGTGTCGGCCGGGCTGCCGATGGTGCGGACAAGATCGAAGGTGAGCAGCCCGCCAATCAGCAGCAGCAGCGAGCAGCAGATCAGGCCGGTCACCTGCCAGCCGGTGAACTTGGTGGTCGCAAGGCCACCGCCGAGCATCGAACTCGACGCCATCTCGCTGAGGGGCGTCGCATCGCCGAGGCCGTCACCGGTGCCGCCGACCGACTGGCCGAAGAAGCTCGAGTCTGCCGGGCCCTGCGACTTGTCGAAAAAGCTCGAGTCGCCCCCGACCTGTGACTCAGAGGCGAGGTCGGCCGACTGGCTGGGGTCTTCGGCGGTGGTCGCTGCATCCAGGTCAAACTCACCATCACCGCCGAGCATCGTGGGGGCGTCGGCGTCTTCCTCGACGTCGTTCATGAATTCGCCGAGATCAACGTCCCACGGTTTGACGTCATCACCCGTCAGGTCGATGCCCCCCTCCATGATCACACCGCTGCCACCGGAGATGGCGCTGCCGACATCACCGGCACCACTGCCCGCGCCGGAATCGACAAGAATGCCGCTGCCTTCAGCCCCGGTGGGCTCGGCGACTGCGAGGTCGTCGCCAAGCAGGTCGGAGCCGGCGAGCGAGTCTGGGGCGACAATCGATTCAGCCGCTGCATCGGCGGCAATCGCACTGCCGGCCACCAGGCTTTCGAGATCGAGATCACTTCCAAACGAGCCCCCCAGCGATCCCCCCTGCACCGCCGAGCCTCCGGCCGCCTGGCTGGCAGCCGGATCGGCATCCCCCAGCTCAAGTCCGCTGAGGCTGCCGGCGAGACTCATGTCGAGGCCGCTGACCGCAATATCGTCGCCAGCGACGAGGCTGGCCGCATCGGCGAGGTCCTGCGGCTTCGCGGCGGCAGCATCTTCTGCTCCGATCACGAGGCTGTCGTCGGCTCCAATAATCGAATCCGGACCAGCGGCTGCCGCGTCCTCGAGGTCATCGCCGAGGACCAATGAGGCCTGATCTTCTGCCGCAGCCGCCGGCTTGGCGTCGGCTGGCTCGTCTTCTCCAATCACGAGGCTGTCGTCTGCGCCGACGAGTGTCTGTGGACCGTCGGCGGGTGCGTCCTCGAGATCATCACCGAGTACCAGGGACGCCTCATCGGCTGGTGCGACGAGGGGCTGGGAATCGGCTTGCTCGTCATCTGCTCCGATCACGAGGCTGTCGTCGGCGGCTGCCGCTTCGACGTCGTCTCCAAGCACCAGTGAGGCCTCGTCGTTCGCCGTCGCCGGGGTTGCTTGCTGCTTGTCTGTCAGCGACGGGCCTGAAGCGAGTTGCAGATCATCGAGGTCGATGCCGGAGGCCAGTGCAAGTTCGTCCTCCGCGACGTCTTCCTCTGCTGGAGCGGACGAATCGGCGGCGTTTTTCTCGACCGCTGGTGGCGGTGCGGCTTTGGCGTCCGAGTCTTGGATGATAATGCTCGCTTCGGCCGAATCACCAAGGTCGAGCTCGAGGCCGTCGAGCGAAAGCCCGCTCTCTTGCGTGCCAGCAGCAATGCTTTCTGCGGAGGCGGCAATGCTCTCGGGCTGCTGTGGTTCCGCCGAAGTGGCATCTTCAGCGGCCTCGGCGAGATAGCGATCGAGATCCTCAACCCGGAACTTGGGCCCGGCGGTGTCTCGCAACGCGGAAATCAGCCGGCGGTCAACCAGCTGGCGAACTCGATCAGTTGTGACACCGAGATGCTCCGCCGCTTCTTCGATACTGAGGAATTTTCCCGCCATGTCTGTCCTGTGACTGGTTGGTGGGCTGGAAAACGCCACAGCCGTACCGTGCGGGCAGCCACCGCACGACACGCCGAGACGCACGCCCCGAGGTTCGCTACCGGTGATTCGACCTGACGTTCAGTCAAATTCTACCGGCGCTGCCAGGAGATAATCCAATCGCTGCCAAAGCTATAACCGGCGCAGCTGGGTCGATTAGCGGTTGGCGGCGGGAGCCGGGACGATTGCAGGTCCACCAGCACGGGGGGGAAGCGGCTGGGCTTGTTCGGGCCCGCCGAGCTGTAGCATCTTTTTTAACGCAGCTGGACGCGGGTCGGTGGCATTGAAATCCTCCAACTGGAGGTCATAGCCGAGCGCCCTGGTGCTGCGGAGGGTGACCGCCCCGCTGGCCGTGTCGATGTGATAGACCGCCAACACCCGTCGCTGCTGATCAACCACCATCAAAAGTTGGCGATTCCCCTCCAGCGGAGTTGTCGACACCCAGAGCGAATCGGCCGCCGTTGCCGGGCACGCCGTCGCAGTGAACAGCAGACAGCCGCTTGCAGCCAAGCCGAGCCAGGGCCGAATGGCAGGGCGACGCTGCGATATCGTTCGACGCTGGAAGATTGCGGGCCGCATGCCAAGAGATTTATCGGGTGAGGGCTGCCGGGGAAAGGGCAACCGGCTGGGCTGCCGGGCCTTCGCTGTTTGCCCAGTCTCGCTTTCGGTACGGCTGGCAGACTGGTGTTTTGAAATGCCGGTCGTTTCGATTCAATCGGTTGGCCAAAAGGCGCCGATGAGGAGGATGGTTCGGCGTCTGTGGACGCCGCCGTCACCAGCCATCCAGCCGCCTTCGGAGGTGCCGAGTGTCGAGCCTGTCAACTTTGTCCAGCCTGTTGCTTCGTTCCCCGCTGCTGTGGGGCGCCGGCCTGGCCTTCTTCTTCTTCTCGCTGATCCACGGCGGGGTGATCACCGACGAGAACGTCGTGCGGTACCTGGCCGGCCACTGGGTCGAGTATCTCGAGGTCGGCCTGTTTTGTGTGGGCCTGAGCAGCCTGGCGATGAAGACGGTCGATCTGCTCGGGCAGCGACGTCGCCTCGCGACACCCCTGGTGGGGCCGGCCCCCGCCGGCGGCCAGCATCCTTCCGAGGCGGCGACCCTCCAGCGGCAGGTGGCTGACGAGGCGGGTGATGAGCCGACCGCCTACCTGCCTCGGCGGCTTCGCGAGGCGGTCGACCTGGTGGTGCGTACCGGCACCGCCGACGACCTCGAAGACCATCTGAAATATCTCGCCGACCTCGACGCCGCCCGGGCCCATGCCAGCTATGGCCTGGTTCGCTTTGTCGTCTGGGCCATTCCGATCATGGGCTTCCTCGGCACCGTCATCGGCATCACGGTGGCCATCGCCAATCTTTCCCCGACGCAGTTGGAAAACATCTCAGGGGTCGTCGCCGGCCTCGGCACCGCCTTCGACACCACGGCGACCGCCTTGGCGTTGTCGATGCTGCTGATGTTCCTGCAGTTCGTGATTGAACGGGCTGAGCAGTCGCTGCTCGATCGCGTCGATCACCAGGCCTGGGAGACACTTGCCGGACGGTTCCAGACCGACGGCATCACCGACGGCTCGGCCCTGGCCATGGCGAGGCTGGGGGACGCGGTGGGCCGCAGTTCCGCGCAGCTCATCGAGGCTCAGGCACACTCTTGGAAGGAACTCGAGCAGACGGCCGCTGGTAGTCTGGAGCAGGTCTTTGCCGGTCTGGGCGACCGACTGCGGGAGACGCTGGCTGCGTCACTCGACCAAACGCTGGCCACCTGGCGGGAGTCGCTGGTCGATGCCCACCGCCAGCTGGCCGCCGAACGGGATGACCGCTGGGAGCGGGCGACGGCCGCGTTGGGCGAGGCGGTGACGACGCTCGAGCAGCATCAGGACAAGGTTACGAGTCAGACTGCCACGCTTGAGAAGGTGGTAGGCATGCTCGATGAGATTGCCGCCCTCGAGCAGTCGCTGGAAAACAACCTGGCGGCCGTCACTGCCAGCGGTCGGTTTGAGGAGGCGGTGATCTCGCTGTCGGCGGCCACGCAGCTCTTGGCCGCCCGCACTCGGGACATAGCCGGTGGGCAGCGTGATCTGGCAGTCGATGCCCCTGTCGGAAAGGTCGCATGAATCGTTCCCGTATCCGGGAGGGAACGGCGATCTCGCTGTTTCCCTTTCTGGCCGTCCTCCTGTGCACCATGGGGGCACTGCTCGTGCTGTTGGTGCTGTTCGGCTACTCCGCCGGGCAACAGGACCAGGCCGCGGCTGCGGCAGAGGCTGAGGCTGCTGCCGCCGAGCTGCGGCTGGCCATCGAGAACCTCCGCTGGCGGCGGGATCAGCTGGCGGAGATGCGGGCCAAGACCAGCGGCGACCTCGAATCGCTGCGGCTGCAACTTGCCGGTGTCGAAGACAACTCGCGTGAGCTGGCAGACGAGCTCAAGCAGCTGGAAAAGCTGGGGCAGAAGCTGCTCGCGGCAGACGATTCGGCAGCGCCGGATGAGGCGAAGCTGGCTGAGCTTGAAGCTGCACTGGCAGCAGCCCAAAAGCGACTGGCTGAAGCCCGTGAGGATCGCAATGCCAAGCCGCCCGCTTATGCCGTGGTTCCCTATGAGGGCAGCGGCGGAACCCGGCGGCGGCCACTGTTCATCGAATGTTCACTTGATGGGGTCTTCCTGCAGCCGGAGGGCATCCGGCTCAACCCGAGTGACTTTGAAGGCCCCCCGGGGCCGGGCAACCCCCTGGCCAGTGCCCTGCGGGCGGCGCGTGAATATCTGGCGGGGCAGGCGGTCTCGCGGGATGATCCAGCCCTGCGGCCCTATCCCTTGTTGCTGGTGCGACCCTCGGGCGTGATGGCCTACTACGCCGCCCGCGAGGCGATCGCGTCCTGGGGCAGCGACTTCGGCTATCAGCTGATCGATGAGGACTGGCGGATGGCCTTTCCGAAAAAAGACCTCGCCTTGCAGGACGTCGAAATGCAGGCCATCAACGAGGCCCGCGAGCGGCTGCAGTGGCTGGCCCAGACCCGTTCGACCGTGCGGCGGAACAAGCCGGCCGCCAAACAGTATCGGGCGTCATCAGTCCGGGGCGGGGTTGTGGCTGAGGGCGGGCCGTCGGTCCTTGGTGACCAGTCGCGGTGGGACTGGTCGAAGCAGCAGGCTGCCGCCACCCAGGCCGGGCCGGGCGGCAGCGGGTTCGGGGGCGGTCCTCGCGGTGGAGCTGCCTACGGCCCTGGCGGCAATGGCGCAGCCAGCGGGCAGCCTGGCGTTATTGGGCGGCCAGTTTCTGCCAGCGGCGGGATGAGCGGTGCCGGGCTCGGACGGGGTAACGCATCAAGCGGTTTGGGCAGTGGTGAGGGAAGCTCGGCCACCGGCAGTCTGACCGGCCGTACGCCCGGAGCCGGGACATCAGGACGGTTTTCGGCTGGCGAGCAACTGGCTACGGCCGCTGGCGGGGCAGCCGGCGGCGGCGATGGCGGTGTGGCCGGACAGGCTGGAACATCAGGCGGTCCCGGCCAGGCCGGCTCGGATGGCCAGCCAATGCTCGCCGGGCAGCCGGGGGCGGCTGGCGACGCTGCGGGTGGTGGGCCGAACGGCTCGGCGACAGCGGGGGACGCTGGAACGACCGGCAGTGGCGGGCTGGCCGCGGCGGGAGCAGCCGGCAGCGGGGGCAGCTCGGCCGCAGCGAACGATGCAGCGGCCGGCGGGGCCGGGGCTGGCGGTGGTGGCATGAGCGGCCCGCAGTTGCCGCTTGGCATGCAGGTCGGTGGCTCACAGGCAAACCTGACGATGTCGAATGGCAGTCAAGGCGAGGCAGCTGAGGGGCAGGCCGGCAGCTGCTGCCAGCCTCTGGCCGGCGTCCGGGGCGGTGACTGGGCCAGCTTTGCCACCTCGCAACGGTACATTCCGTTGACCCGGCCGATTCAGCTGGAATGTTCCCAGGATGAGCTGCGGCTGCTCGATGAATCCGGCCGCCGGGTGGCGGAGCGGATCCCCTTCTTCGGTCCGACGGTCGATTCGGTCGATCTGCTCGTCGAGGCGATCCGGCGGCGGGTGGACAGCTGGGGAATCGCTGGTGACAGGCTTTACTGGAAGCCCGAACTCGTGCTGACCGAAACCGCCGACGGGGCCGGCCGGCGTCAGGACCTGCAGCAACTGCTGGCCGGCAGTGGCCTCGAGACCCGGCTGCGGCAACAGACCGACGAGGTTGAGCGGCTGCCGCCGGTCCGCCGCCGGCGGCGGGCGGCCGGGCTCGGCGTGCTCCCAGCAACTGCGGAGGTGACCCGATGATGCGACAACGGCTCAAGCAGACCAAAGAGGCTGGCCAAGACTCCTTCCTCGACATCGTCACCAATATCGTCGGCATCCTGATCATCCTGGTGATGGTGATCGGGGCCCGGGTCCAGCATCTGTCGATCAAGTCGGCAGCAGCGCCGCCCCCCGAGGTCGCAACGCTTGCCGCCGAGGCCGCCCGGCTTGAGGATGCCGTGGTGCTGGCGGAGAGCGATCTGTTGGAACTTGACGAACAGGCGGCCCAGCTGGCCGTGACCGTGGCCGACGCCGGTACGGCTCGGATTCACCTGGCCACTGCGGTTTCAGCAGCGAAACGAGATATCGACAGCCTGCGGGCCGCGGTTGATGAGCAGCGGGCCCAGGCGGCCGAAGCCGATGCCCGCCAAGAACAGCTCGAGGCCGAAATCGAACGGTGCAGTCTGGAGGCCGAGGGCATCGCCCATGCGCCGCAACAGACCAAGCGACTGCTGGCCTACCCCACCCCGATCGGCCGGACGGTCACCGGCGATGAGATTCATTTCCAGCTGGCGGCCGGCCGGATCGCCTACATCCCGCTGACAGAACTCTTTGAAGAGGCCAAGGCCCGCACGCAACGCAACAGCGGGTCACTGGCGGCGATGCAGTCGCGGGTCGAAACGGTCGGCCCCGTGCAGGATTTTTCCCTCGACTATGTCGTCGAGGTGCAGATCAATCGGGCCGCCGGTCAGGTGATGGTTCGCAGCCGCGAGTGGGTGGCCCGGCCGGCCCGCCGTGAGGTGGGCGAAACCCTCGAGCATGCCCTCGCCCGGCAGTCCCGCTTCCGGACGGTGCTCAGTGGCGTGCGGCCCGACACGACCGTCACGCTCTGGTGCTATCCCGACAGCTTCGCCGAGTACCGGGCAATTCGCGAAGAGTTGCACCGGCTTGACATTCCGGCCGCCTGCCGGCCACTGCCCGAGGGTGCCCCCATCGGCGGCTCGACTGAGGGCAGCAAGTCGGTGGCTCAGTAACGCCTCGGCGGGCGTCACACCAACGCGGCGTGGATCAACTGTGTCACCAGTGGCAGCAGCTGCTTCTTGCGGCTGACCACGTTCTTCAGCGCGTAGAGGCCACGGTCGATTCGTGGGTAGTTGATCTCCTCCCAGGCCTCGGTTTCACGGGAGAGCAGCAGCAGCGAGCCGTTGCTGACCACGTCGGTTACCAACAACGCTGAGAAATCGAGCCCGCGGTCGTCGGCATAGGCGGCGAGGGCCGTCAGCAGTTCGTCCTTCCGCTCCCAGAACAGATCAAAGCCGGTCTCTTCGATTTGTGAAATCGAGAACCGGATGCCCTGCTCGATGAACTCCTTGCAGTCCTCGCGAACGACATCCTCGGGTGTGCTCGACCGCAGGGCTGAGCCGATCTCGAAGAACTCGCGGGCATAGGCGTCGAGGTCGACGGGGCAGCGGCTTCGCAGCCAGCCCAGAATCTCGCGGTCGACATCGGTGGTGGTGGGGCTGCGAAGAAAGAGCGTGTCGGAGATGATGCCGGAGGCCATGCACAGCGCGATTGCCGGTTCGGGCTCGAGCCCCGCCCCGCGGAACTGCCGGGCCACGAGTGTGCAGGTTGAGCCGACCGGCTCATTGACGAAGCGGATCGGCTGGGTCGACTTGAGGCCGCCGCCGAGCCGGTGGTGGTCGAGCACCTCGACGATCTCGGCCTCCTCTACGCCGGCCACCGCCTGGGTCAGTTCGTTGTGGTCAACCAGCACCAGCCGCGGCCGGGGCGGGCTGATAATGTCTGACTTGAACGACAGCCCGACCAGCAGGCCGTCGTCACCGACCACCGGAAAGACCGGCTGGGTTGACCGCTCGACAATGCCCCGAGCCTCGGTCACCCGCATCTTTGCCGGCAGGGTGACAACGTTACGGTCGACCGCCGGGTCGATGAACTGCGACGAACGAATCCGGGTGGTCGTGTTGACCGTGTCGAAGGGGCTTAAAATCA
Source organism: uncultured Planctomycetaceae bacterium (assembly GCA_937926325.1). Classification (GTDB taxonomy): domain Bacteria; phylum Planctomycetota; class Planctomycetia; order Pirellulales; family UBA1268; genus UBA1268. The sequence goes on from CALAZQ010000049.1 coordinate 24,184, forward strand.
CCGAGACGCCGCGGGCCCGCGCCAGTTCCACCAGGCCCGGGCTGAGCTGGAAGCCGCCGGTGATCACGAGTCCTCGCACGCCCTGCTCGATCGCCGGCAGCTGAATCGTCGGCCGGTCGCCGCAGACCACAATCACCCGGTCCTTGTCGAACTGCTGCATCCGGGCGGTGAAGCCGTCGGCACTCATTGCCCCGACCATCACCAGCAGTTCATCCCGCTGCTGCGGATCGACCACGTGCTGAAACGAGCCGCCGAGTGACTCATTGATTTTTTCGAGACTCGTGGCGACTGTTCGTGATTTGATCGGGTCGCCCTCGTCCCGGAACAGCAGTTCCATCAAGTCGAGCACCGACAGCACGCCGACCACCCGCCGGCCTTCATCAACCACCGGAATGGCTCGCAGGTCCCATTCCCGCATCCGGCGGTAGGCCTCGAAGAAGGCGTCGCCGCAGCAGGCGGTGACCGTCTCGCGGCGGCAGACGTCCTCGGCCTCTGGCCGGACGTCCATGATGATCTTCGGTGCTGGCAGCCCCGCCTGCCGCAGCACAAACTCGGTCCGCTTGTTCGGCGGGCCACAACAGGCGGCGACGGCGGCTGGCTCGCTGGTCCGTTTGAGGTAATCGGCGTAGGCGATCGCCGAACAGATGGCGTCGGTATCAGGGTTACGGTGTCCGAAGACGAGCAGGCTCATGGGGGGCGGAAGCCGGAGGAAGGATTGGTGGCTGACCGAGGCTGGAATGATTCCCAGGCACCACCCGACAGAAAAGCCTCTTGTACCCAGAGCGGTCGGCAACTGACAAGCCGCCGTGGCCGGCCAAAGGCCGAAACCGCAGGTGGCAGGCCGGCCCACTCCCGTGAATGCCCGGTGTCACGGCCTGAAGAATGGGATTAGGCTCATGACATGCGAGGGTTGTGTCTGGCCTCTGGAGGAAAACGATGAACCGTCTGAGTGGCTTTCTTTTGCTGCTGACCTTGCTCCTGACCACTCAGTTGGCGGCCGCCGATCGCCCCAACATCGTCGTCGTGATCGCCGACGATCAGGGCTACGGCGATCTTGGTCACACCGGCAATCCGGTCATCCAGACGCCCCACCTCGACGCCCTGGCGGCCGAGTCGACCAGCCTGACCGACTACCATGTCGCCCCGACCTGTTCACCGACCCGGGCCGCCCTGATGACGGGCCACTGGACCGACCGCACCGGGGTCTGGCACACGATCAACGGCCGCTCGATGCTGCGGGAGAACGAGGTGACGCTCGGTCAACTGCTCAAGGACAACGGCTATGCCACCGGCATGTTTGGCAAGTGGCACCTGGGTGACAACTACCCCTATCGTCCGGAGGACCGCGGCTTCGACGAGGTCTACCGGCACGGCGGTGGCGGTGTCGGCCAGACACCCGACCTCTGGGATAACGCCTACTTCGACGGCCACTATTTTCACAACGGTAAGGTCGTGCCCGCCGAGGGCTTCTGCACCGACGTCTTTTTTCAGCAGGCCCACCGGTTCATCCGGCAGCAGGCTGAGGCTGGCCAGCCCTTCTTCGCCTATGTCAGCACCAATGCCCCGCACGGCCCCCTGCACTGCCCGCAGGAATACCTCGACCGTTATGCCGGTCAGCCCGCGGCCATCGCCGCCTTCTACGGCATGATCACCAACATCGACGACAACGTCGGGGCGACCCGCAAGCTGCTGGCGGAGCTGGGCGTCGCTGAGAACACGCTGTTCATCTTCACCACCGACAATGGCACCGCCACCGGTCAAAAGGTGTTCAATGCTGGCATGCGGGGGAAGAAGGGCAGCGAATACGACGGCGGCCACCGGGTGCCCTTCATTGCCCACTGGCCGGCAGCCGGCTGGAACCGGCAGCATGCCTGCGACCGGCTCTGCCATGCCGTTGATGTCGTGCCGACGCTGGTTGAACTTGCTGGTGGCAAGCGGCCGGAGGGCCTGACGTGGGATGGTATCTCCATCCGGCCGCTGCTCGACCCGGCAGTTGACACCGCTGCCTGGCCCGACCGGATGCTGGTGACCGACTCGCAGCGGGTGCGGGATCCGATCAAGTGGAAGCAGACAGCGGTGATGTCGCAGCAGTGGCGGCTGGTCAACGGGAAGGAACTGTATGACATCGAGGCCGACCCCGGCCAGCAGCGGAATGTTGCGGCCGACCATCCGAACCAGGTGGCGGCAATGACTGCGTTTTACGATGCCTGGTGGACGGAGCTGGAGCCGACTTTCGCGCAGACCACCGAAATCTATCTGGGGCATCCCGATGCTGCCGAGGTAACCCTGACCGGCCACGACTGGATCAGCTCGGGGCATGCCCCCTGGAACCAGCAGCTGATCCGGGCGGCGGCAGGCTTTCCGCGAACGGC
>CALAZQ010000050.1 GCA_937926325.1 uncultured Planctomycetaceae bacterium
GCTGGAGACGATGTCGCCCGGCTTCCTCGTCGGCGACATCACCGACGAATCCCGCCGCCAGAAAGTAACCGCGGCCCTCCGGAAGCTCGCGGCGGACGCCGGAGCCGGCGAGGCCACACTGGTGGCCTTGATCGGCACACCGGGCCTCGAGATCACCGACTACGCCCGTCGGCAGCGGGCCGATCTGATTGTCATCCCGTCCCACGGCTATCACGGCGTCAAGCGGCTGTTCCTCGGCAGTGTCGCCGAGCGCGTGATTCGGCATGCCAGTTGCAACGTGCTGGTCATCCGGCGACACGACGCCGAGCAGGCGATCGACAGATGAGACCGTCAAAGCCGGATGGCGTATGAGACGGCCGGGATACCATGCCCAATCTCTCCACGAGAAGCCGCCGGCAAGAGGGTGCCGCTACGCCCGGCACCTCATCGAGCCGCCGCTGGAGTTCCGCCCGCTGCATGTTGATGGCCTTGACCCGCAGCCGCAGGGCCTCCGGGAGCCGCCGGCCCGCGCAGGAGACGAATGGCATGCCGTATCCGGTCGAAAAGCCAACCGTCTGGCAATGGGCAGGTCACCGCACGCCCCGGCAACCTCCATCCGCGACTCCCGTGGTGACGGGATCGTCGTGTTCGTGAATATGTCAGCCGGGGCACACCGGGATCACGGCGAAGGCTGCTCGGTCTGTTGCGAACCGTTGACTCGGAACGGAAGGTCGTCGCCGTCGATGCCTGACTTGTGCATCACTCGATCGGCCTGCTCTCGGCGCCCGATCGAGCAACCGTCGCCGCGGCCGTCGAGCGGCTCGGCATCGACATCGCCGGCCAGCTGCGGCTTGCATGACGCTCCGTGGTCCTGCTCGGCGCCGCCCGGGCTGAGAAAGACAGGCTGCTGGCCCGCCCCAAGCCAGAGCCGCCGCCCGCTTCGACTGGAGTTCGAGCCCGGCCAACGATGCCAGCCGGTACCCCTCGAAGGCCACGCTGCTCCAGGCTCTCGAAGACGCCCACGCCACGATCGCCGCTGCCCTGCCCGACGTCCCCCAGTCTCGCTGGCAGGAGACCACGCCGCTGGAGACCGTCAGGGGCTTTTTGCCACCCTTGGGCGACTGCTTCGTGTTCGTGATGGCCGCCCACGAAAACATGCACCTCGGGCAACTCTCGGCGTGGCGGCGGGTTCAGGGCATGGGGCGGGCTTCGAACGGACCAGGCCAGGAACACGCAACGTCGGAAGACGTGCGTTGCCGACGACGAGCCGGAGCATGCGAAGCGGATCGTCTGGATGGCCAGCGAGTACGGACGCTACGGATACCGCAGGATGACAGCCCTTTTGCGGGCCGAAGGCTGGTGGGTGAACCACAAGCGGGTGGAATAAATCTGGCGACAGGCGGGCATGAAAGTACCTGCGAAACAGCCGAAGCGGCGGCGGCTCTGGCTTGGAGATGGGTCGTGTATCCGGCTACGGCCGACGCACCGGAATCACGTATGGACGTTCGACTTCGTCATGGATCGGACGGCGGATGGTCGGACGTTCCGGATGTTGGCGATCGTGGACGAGTACACGCGAAAGTGCCTGGCGATCGACGTGTCGAGGAAACTGACCAGCGAGGACGTCTTCGAGCGGCTGAGCGACCTATTCGTACGCACGGGTGTGCCGGCCCACATTCGCAGCGACAATGGGTCGGAGTTCACCGCAACGAGGGTGCGGGAGTGGCTCGAGCGGATTGGGGTGAAGACGCTCTCCATCGAGCCCGGATCGCCTTGGGAGAACGGCTACATGGAGAGCTTCAACGGGAAGCTGCGGGACGAGCTTCTGGCCCGCGAGGTGTTCGACACCCGGCTGGAGGCCAAGGTGCTGCTCGACTGTTGGCGGAAGGTCTCCGACACCGGGCCGTGTGGTAGTATCCGCGTGGGCAACTGAAAACTGATTGAGTGGTTTGAGAAGGAAACTGTCGAGTTGTTCAACCTCGCCACGGACCCGGGCGAGACGACCGACCTTGCCGCGCAGCATCCTGACAAGGCAGCGGAACTGAAGAAACGCCTTGCGACTTGGCGAAAGGAAGTCGATGCGAACATGTTGCGTCCTAAACCATTCGGTAGCGTGACGACGCGGCCAGTTTCGAGCCCGCGGATCCAGGCGCAGGGAGATTTTGCGGCTACTGCGAATGTTCGTGTGGAAGAACTGGACGGAGACGCTGGTTATCGACTCCACACGTTACAGGGGAAGGCTGGATTCGCGTTGAAGAAACTCGATCGCCCGATTCGGGGCAAGGCGACGTTTGAGTTCAGTTGTTCGACGGAGGTAGGTCATGAATTCCCGAATCGCTGGGTGAACGGTTTCCTGACCATCAGCGACGGCGTCGATCCTTCCCGGCACATCCACATCGGCGCATTCTTCGGCGGTCAAGAGAAACTGGCCGTGATCGAAGGCCGACTGCAACCCAACACCCGACACACCCAACCACTC
>CALAZQ010000051.1 GCA_937926325.1 uncultured Planctomycetaceae bacterium
AGTCTGCTTCGGGCGATCAGAGACTGGCAGCGGGAGGGAAAGACGCTCTACGGGTACGGGGCTTCCACCAAAGGCAACGTTGTGCTTCAGTACTGCGGCCTCACCGCGGCCGACATCCCGATGATTGCCGAGGTGAACGAAGACAAATACGGCTGTTTCACACCCGGCACCCAAATTCCGATCAGTTCCGAGGCAGAGGTTCGCAGCCGAAAGCCAGACGCCATGTTGGTGCTTCCCTGGCACTTCCGCGGGTCAATCCTCGAACGGGAACAGGCCTATCTGCAGGATGGCGGCTGCCTGCTCTTTCCGCTTCCGGGGGTCGACTTTGTCACCGCGGCACACCCGGCCCGTCGGGCAGCCTGATCTCGCTTCCGAATACATACCGCCATGAATGTCATCACCCGGCGATTCAGAGGGTTCGAACGCCGATACATCCGGCCACTGGTGCAGCGGCTGAAAGGCCGGCGGCAACAGAGTACCTCGACGGATCGGTCGGAAGAATGCGATCGCCTCGAGGAACTCGCCGTAGGTCTGGTGCGGGCGGAACTCCGTCGTCGCCGGGCTTCCCCGGTAAGCGATTCGACTGCCTTGGATACTGCCGCCTCGCTATCACGCGGCGAACCGGGTCGTGAACTTTCCGGGCTATTGAAGGCGCTTCTCGACACCGATCTGCCGCCGACAGCCTGATAGTCGCTTCGGCTGGCCCTCAGCAACAACACTCTTTCTCCACGGGCTGCCATCCTTCGTGCTCATTCTGGCTGACATCCGCTGCCTTCAGAATCGCGATTACGCGGGACGCGGTGTCGGGTCCCACGCCCGATTTCTGCTGCAGTCCCTCCGCAGCTATGGCGGACCCAAACTCCGGATTATCGGGTTGGCCGATCCCGACATCGGCCCACTTGCCCCCGAAGACGCGGATTTGTGCGATTGTATCCGTCCAACCTTTCGCGCGATGGGTGCCGACCGGCCTGCGGTATTTCTGCAACTCTCGCCAATGACGCATGACACCCGGCCTCCATCCGCGGTACTCGATCAGCCGGGCATCACTCCCGTCACCGTCATTTACGACTTCATCCCGCTGGAATTCGCCGATCGATACCTTATCCAACGTGAGCAACTCTACGGGTATGCGGCAGCCATGCAGTGGCTCAGCAGCTACGAGCGATTCCTGCCCATATCCGAACACGCGGCACGAGAAACCAGCCGCCGTCTGGGCATCCCGACGAGTCGCATCGACATCACCGGGGTCGCGCTCCGCCCCGCCTTTGAAGCTAGGATGGGGCTGTGCGCACGCCCGACAGCGGAGCGAGCTGACGCCCACCGCCACATCCTTTTTGTTGGAGGGGGCGATCCCCGAAAAAATCTCGATACGGTGGTTGACGCCCTGAGAACCATAGCCGCTCGGCAAACGAAAGCCGTTCTCGAGATTGTGGGGAATTATCCACAGTCAATTCGCCGAACGCTGCTTGCTCAGGCCCCTGCTAACAGCAGCCTACAGTTTCATGATCGACTTTCCGATGAACAGTTGGCCTCGCTCTACACCCAAGCAACCCTCACGGTGGTCGCATCGCGGGCGGAGGGCTTTTCCATGCCGGTCATCGAGGCGATAGCCTGCGGCTGTCCAGTCATCGTCTCCGATATTCCTGCCCATCGTGAGTTGGTCACCGATCGTAACGCCCGGTTTGCCGCCAACGACGTCGCCGGTCTGGCTCGGCTACTCGAAGGCCTGCTCACCAGCCGGTCCGCCCGCGAGTCCCTACGCGATGCACAGCAGCCGGT
>CALAZQ010000052.1 GCA_937926325.1 uncultured Planctomycetaceae bacterium
GCGGAGGCCCGCCAAGGAAAGGCCGACAGGATGTCGGCTCTTTCCGTGAAGCAGCAGCCGCCAATGAGCCCAGCGGGAGCAGGCGAACTTTAGCTTCGCCTGGTTCCGCCCCAAGGAAAGTCGGGCAGGAGGCCCGAGCTTTCCGTAAAGTCAGTCGTCGAACCGCACCTCGAGGATTTCGAACTTCATCGTGCCGGCCGGGACGTCGATTTCGACCTTCTGGCCCACCTTGCTGCCCATCAGGCCCTGGGCGAGGGGGCTGGCCACGTTGATCTTGCCGGCGTCGTAGTCCTCTTCCCCGGCACCCACCAACACGAAGGTTTCTTCGTCGCCGAAATCGAGGTCTTTCACGATCACCGTCGCGCCGAAGACGACTTCGTCGCCGGCCTCCTTGGGCCGCTCGACGATCACCGCCCGGGCGAGCTTGTCCCGGAGCAGGTTGATCTTGGCCTGGAGCATGCCCTGGCTCTCCCGCGCTCCGTGGTACTCGGCGTTTTCGCTCAGGTCGCCCTCACTGCGGGCCTCGGCGATCCGCTTGGCGATCTTGGGCATCTCTTCCTGTTCCAGCTGGTCGGCTTCCGCCTTCAGCTTGTCGTAGCCAACTTTTGTCATCGGGATGCGATCAGACATGCAAACTCCTTCTCAAGCAGATCACAGGGGAAAGCAGGCGGGTCCCACCGGGTGAAAGCCACCACGGTGTCAGGCGGCCTGGTCAGGATCGTAAAGCAGGCGGCCGCAGCTGCGGCACATCACGGCGTCGCCCAGCAGGAGCTGGGAGATCATTTTGCCGGTGAGCTGCTGATGGCAGCCGCCACAACAGCCGTTATCGACCGTCGCCATGCCGTCTTCGCCCTTGTGTTTGACCACCCGTTGATAGAGCTCGCGGAGCTCAGCGGTGAGGTCCGCCTCGGCCTCCTGCAACTGTGCCGCGACACGGGCCACCTCCTGTTCAAGCTGGCCGGTCTCTTCAGCCACCTGGCGCTTGACCGCGGCGAGCTTCTCGGTGGCGTCGTTGACCTGCGTGGTGGCGGCCGGCTGCCGGCCACGGATTTCATCAACCCGTTCGAGCGACTCGAGGATCTCGTCCTCGAGCACCCTGATCGCCATCTTGTCAGCTTCGATCTGCTCGCCGAGCAGCTGGTATTCCTTGTTGGTCTTGGCCGTGTTCCGCTTGGTTTCAAGGTCGCCGATTTTGGCTTCGGCCGACCGCAGCTGCAGCTGCTTCGTATCGACCAGCTTCTGGGCCTGCCGCAGCTCGTCGGCCAGTTGCTCGCGGGCTGCCTCGGCCTTGGTGAGTCGGCCCGTACCAGCGGCGATCTGCCGGGGGCCAGCCGCCAGCCGGCCACGCAGGTCGGTCAGCTGTCGCTGAATACGATGCAGGGTGCGAATGATCGTTGCAGCGGTCGCGACAGCCATGGGAATTCTCCGGGACCCCCGCAGCGTACCACAAGCTCAGCCTGGCCGAAATCAGCTGGCGGGCCGGCCGGGACAGTGGGCCGCAGGTCTCCCCCGCGGCCCACCGTCGGTCAGCTGGCGGCGTTGCCCAGGAAATTCTCCAGCTGCTTCGACCGGACCGGGTGCTGCAGCTTCTTGACCGCCTTGGCCTCGATCTGGCGGACCCGCTCGCGGGTCACCCGGAAAATCCGGCCCACCTCTTCGAGGGTATAGGTGTACCCGTCGGTCAGCCCGTACCGCAGCCGAATGATCTCCCGCTCGCGGTAGGTGAGGGTCTTCAGCAGCGAGTCGAGTTTGTCCCGCAGCAGGCCGTGGGTCGTTGACTCGGTTGGACTCGACGAGCCCAGGTCTTCGACCAGTTCGCTGAAGCTGGCGTCGTCGCTTTCGCCGATCGGGCGATCGAGGCTCATCGGCTGCCGGCCCATGTCGAGCACTCGGCGGGCATCTTCAAGGCCGACCTCGGCGGCATCGGCGATTTCTTCCGGGGTTGGTTCCCGGCCCAGCTCATGCAGCAGCTTCTTCGCCGTGGCCCGCAGCTTGGTCAGCAGGTCGATCATGTGAACCGGAATCCGGATGGTCCGGGCCTGGTCGGCGATGGCCCGCGTAATCGCCTGCCGGATCCACCAGGTGGCGTAGGTCGAGAACTTGAAGCCGCGGCGATACTCGTACTTGTCGACCGCCCGCATCAGCCCGGTGTTGCCCTCCTGGATCAGGTCGAGGAACGACAGCCCGCGGTTGCGATACTTCTTGGCGATCGACACGACCAACCTGAGGTTGGCCGCCGAGAGGTTTCGCTTGGCTGCTTCGTACTCAGTCTTCAGCTTGTCGAGTGACGCGACCCGGTTGCGGAGTGATCGCGGGCTCTCTTGGGTCGAGAGCATCAGGTCCCGCAGTTCCTTCCGCATATCAGCCCGGTCGTCACAAGAAAGTTCACCTTCCTTCATCCGCCGGAGGTCGGCCTGCAGCCGATCCATGCGGCCTGACATGCCGCCGAGTAGCTTCATCAGCGGCTGAACGCGGCGGGTTCGCAGGCTCAGCTCCTCAACGAGCGTCAGCATCTTTCCGCGGGTGCGGCGGAACCGGCGGCGGGCCTGCCGGGCGGCAGCCGGTTCGGTTCGGGTGCTGATCAAGAGCTTGAAGTCCGCCTCGCTCTGCTCCATCAGCCGGTCGAGTGTGGCTAAGTTGTGGGGCATGCGGGCCTGAATCTGTTCTTTGGTCAGCCGCTCTGTCAGCGACACCTTGATGGTTCGGTCGAAGGGCAGCCGGCCTTCGTGGACCCGGCGGAGGGTTTCGACGGTTGAATGCATGGCAAAGCCGCAGCCGAGGATGGCCCGACGAAACCGCTTCCGCGTCACCTCGATCCGCTTGGCCAGCGAGATCTCCTCTTCCCGGGTCAGCAGCGGGATTTCCGCCATCTGGGCCAGGTACATGCGAATCGGATCGTTGGCGGCGTTTGAAGGAGGCGTGGTGATCGCCTCGTCACGCCGCGGCTTGGCGGCCTTGACCGGTGGGGCGAGAGGTTCAGTGGGGGCCGTATCAGCCGGGCCGGCAATCGGCTCTTCAGGCAGTTGCTCTACCAGTTCAATGCCCCGATCATCGAGGGCCACCAGCAACGCATCGATTTTCTCGGGGTCAACCGCTTCATCGGGCAGGTAGGCGTTGATCTGATCGAAGGTCAGATAGCCGGTTCGCTGTCCCGCCTCGATCAGCCCCCGCAGATCGGCGTCGTGCAGATGGTCGAGACCGGCTGCGGCAGCGAAAGGAATCGTTTCTGGCTGCTGCTCGGCTGCGGGTTCTGGAGTCTGATTTTCGTTTGCGTTCATCGGCTGGTTCTCCTTCACCAGCGTACCACTTGGGGCACGCCTTCTCCGGACGTCACTCGCACACCGCCCCCCAAAACATCAGCCGCCCGCGATGCGGACGAACGACATTTTGATTGCAGCGACGAGCCGGGCATCTTCACCCCTCCTTGGGATCAGTCATGCCCTGAGCAGCCCGCCGCGCGGCGACGAGTTGCTCGAGGATTGCTGCCTCGTCGTCCGGCTGGAGCGGCGAGGTTTTCAGTGTTCTCAGGTTCTGCCGGGCGGTCCGATCTGCCCGGCGACGTGTGATCGCCTCATCAAGGTGATGCACGCGGGCCGTTTCATCAAGATGAGTCTGTTCCCGGGTCGCCTCGTCGAGCTGGACCAGCAGACCGTGCAGCCGCGGATCGGTCAGTTCCAGCAGCATTGAAGCCAGTGTCGGCGTCCGGCCGGCATTCTGCAGCGTGACGGCGGCGTCGAGCACCAGCCGGGCCACCTCGGTCTCGAGTTCCGCGGCCGAGATCTGCTCCAGCAACGGTGCAACTGCGTCAGGCGCTGCCACGATCGCCTCGAGAAGTTCCCGATCCCAGGCGGGCAGTGAGCGGGCATCGATCGCCTCGGCCTCGTCCGTTGCCGCATTGTCTGTGGACCTGGACCGGGCCCGATGCAGTTCGGCCAGTCTGGCCCGGAGGGCTTCCCGGGAAAGGCCAAATCGACGGGAGAGGCGGCCGAGCAGCTGGTCTTCCCGCAGCTGCCGCTGTGACGGCGGCAGTGGAGAGCGGGGTGAGACGGCAGCCATCACACTCAGCACGCCTTCCACGGCCGTCAGGGCGGCATCATCCGAGGCGTCGTCCGGAAGGCTGTCGACGACCCGCTGCATCCGGTAGTCGAGCGGGTCAACCGCGGTGCCCAGCAGGCTTTCAAAGGCATCGCTGCCTTCGTTCAAGCAGTAGTCGCACGGGTCAACCCCGCTGGGCAGGCTGGCGATCCGAACGTCGATCGGCTCGGCAAGCAGCACCTCAAGCACTTCGTCGGCCCGGCGGCGGCCGGCGTCGTCGCCGTCGAGCACCACCACGATCTGGTCCGCGTACCGTCGCAGCAGCCTGACATGCCGCTGGCCCAGGGCTGTGCCCAGCACGGCGACCACATCGCCGATGCCGGCCTGGCGGGCGGCGAGGCAGTCGGTGTAGCCCTCCACCACGATGGCCCGCCGCGAGCGGCTCATTGTTTCGCGGGCCGACTCAAGCCCATAGAGCATCGACTGCTTCGAAAAGATCGGGGTCTCGGGCGAGTTGATGTACTTGGCGGCGTCGGGTGGGCTGCCGGGCAGCACCCGTCCGCCGAAGGCGACATGCCGCCCCTGGGGATCACGGATGGGGAACATCAAGCGGCCACGGAAGCGGTCATAGTGCCCCGACCGGTCCTGCCGCGGAATCACCAGCCCGGCCTGCTCCAAGTTGCTGGTGGCGATCCCGGCGGCCTGAGCCTGCCGCAGCAGCCAGTCCCACTCATCGGGCACGAAGCCGAGGCCGTGGGCGGTGACCGTCTCGGCAGTCAGGCCACGGTCGTGAAGATAGCCGCGAGCCCTCTCGGCCACCGGAGACGACTGCAGGCAGTCACTGAAGCGGGCCGCAGCCCAGGCAATCGTATCGTAGAGCGGCCGCTTGACGTCGCCGCCGGGGCCGCGGCTTCTCGGCAGATCGATGCCGACGCGTTCGGCCAGCTGCTCGAGCGCCTCGCGAAACTCCAGCCGCTCCATCCGCATCAGAAAGCTGAAGGCATCACCGCCGACGTTGCAGACCCAGCAGCGAAAGGTCTGCCGCTCCGGGTTGATCTGCAGGCTGGGCCGCGAGTCGTCATGCCACGGACAGAGGCCGACCAGGTTGCGGCCGTTCCGCCGCAGCGAGATGTAGCTGCCGACCAGGTCAACGATATCGACCGCCTCGCGAACCCGCTCCTTCGCGTCATCGCCACTGAACAGGCCCGCGTCGTGGCGGTGGGCAACAGGCGTGATATCGGCGGAAGTGGCCATCGGCACCAACGCGATGAAGTGGAAGCAGCCTCAGGAAGCACGCCGGGGAAGGCGGTCGACCACGACGAATTCATGATCGACCCATCCGTTCTAACCCGCCGGGCTCGGGTCACAAACCCGACTTTCTGCGGTTCATGCCGGCAACGGTGCCAAGCTACACAACCGGAAGCTGCGAAGGCTGCGGGGGATGGGTGGCGGCGACAGGTGGTTTAGGTTCTGTCTGAAAAGGCTACCGTTGGCCCGAGAGCGAGCTGCTTTGGTTTCTGGCAAGGACGGCGAAGCAGCCAGATTTGCAGATCTGGCGATGGAGCCGGACGTAGCCAGAGGGCAAATGAGCCGCTCGAAGCCAGGTAATGAGTTTTCAGACAGAGCCTAGAGGCGGCTTCGCGTCCTTACGCCAGCAGCCGGCTGACGCTTTCCAGCAGCCGATCCATGGCGAACGGCTTGCGGATGTAGTCATCGACCCCAAGCATTTCGGCGTAGGCCTTGTGGCGGCTGCCTTCGTTGGCGGTCACCATGATGATCCGCAGTGGCGTCTGCTGGCTGCGACGCAGCCGCTCGAGGACCAGAAATCCGCTCCGCTTCGGCATCATCATGTCGAGCACGACCAGATCGGGCAGTTCTTTTTCCGCCAACGCGACGCCCTGATTCCCGTCCCGGGCGATCAGCACCGTGTAGCCCTTGGCTTCAAGCACGGTCCGCATCGACTCGATGATTTCGGCATCGTCGTCAACCAGCAGAATTCTCTTGTCTGCGGAGGCGGCGGAGGCGGGCTTGATGCGGGTCGCTTTTTTTGCGCGTTTGGCTGGGGGCATCTCTGGAACCGGCGAGGCGGCAGGAAGGTGAAACTTACGTCAAGCAGCTTACGCCGCTGCCCTTAGCATAGCAGACACCGGTTTGAACTTTTTCGCCTAGGTTCTGTCTGAAAAGGCTACCGTTGGCCCGAGAGCGAGCTGCTTTGGCCTCTGGCAAGGACGGCGAAGCAGCCAGATTTGCAGATCTGGCGATGGAGCCGGACGCAGCCGGAGGGC
>CALAZQ010000053.1 GCA_937926325.1 uncultured Planctomycetaceae bacterium
GCGGTGGTGGGCACGGGTGACCAAGAAACAGTCAAGCCACGTGAGTACTTTGGCATACCGGCCCCCTCTGCCAGGCTTACGAAGCAAGACAACAAACCGCCGGCACCCGTGTTGCGGAGCGTGAGCGAGCGTCTGCTTTCTCGAACCGTTGATCCTCTTCATAAACCCTCTGAGATTGGGCTTTTCCGGTCGTTCGTCGCACCGTCAATGGGTTCTGAACACGCTGCGGCCAGAAAAACTGTCGACAAAGTGACGGTTTGACGATATGATTTGACTTGCAGGGGCGGTCGCCCCGAATGCTCGCGGTGAAGGTAGCGGAGAAACTCGATGCGAACGGTTCAGTATGCCGTCGCCCTCCTCGCGGTCATGGGGGGCACGGCCACCATCACGGCGGCCGAGGTCAAGCTGGCGGAGGCGTATGCCGCCCAGATTCACCCACTCGTTGTCAAAACCTGTGGGGAATGCCACGGCGCCGAGCCCAAGGACAACGACCTCAACCTTGCCGGCTTCGCAACGTCCGAGTCGCTGCTCGCCCGACCGGCCGTGATCGAACATGTCATCGAGCGGCTTCACATCGGCGACATGCCGCCGCGGGAGGCCCCGCAGCCGAGTGATGCCGAGCGGGACCAGCTGCTCGGCTGGTTTTCGGCGGCACTGGACGAGGAGGCGGCCGCCCGGGCCGGTGACCCCGGCCCGGTGACGCTGCGGCGGCTGAGCAATGTCGAATACGACAACGCCGTGCGGGATCTCACCGGCGTCGACATCCGGCCGACGCAGGCCCGTGAGTTCCCGCCCGATGCCGTCGGCGGCGAAGGTTTTGCGAATGTCGGCGAGGCGATGCCGGTGACGCCCGTGCTCGTGGAACGCTACCTGCAGGCCGCCCGCGACGTGGCCGCCCGCGCCGTGCTGTTGCCAACAGGTTTCCGGTTCTCCCCCTCGCCCGATCGGCCGGAATGGACAGCCGAGGCGGAAAAGGCACTCCGTGGCTTCCATTCCCGCTACGCGGGGCCCGCCGGCGAGCCGCCGCTCGAACGACACCTCATGGCCACGCTTCGCCACCGCGAGCGGCTTGCGAGCGGCGGACCGGCCGCCCTCACGGCGGTCGCCGTCGAGGAGAACCTGAGCCTGCCCTACCTCACCGCGCTTTGGAGCGGGCTCACCGCCATGTCGGCCTCACCTGCCGAGGATCTTGCCGGCGGCAGGCACTGGCTGGAGAAGTTGGCCGAGAACGAAGCTGAGAAACAGCGTCGTCAGACAGTTGTTCAGGCGGCCAGGCAAAAAATCGGGGCGGGCTGGGCTGCGGCAAAGCGGGTGATCGCGGAGTCGAAAGTTGACGAAGGCGGCTCGGTGCCCTTCGAGCAGACGCTTGCCGTGCGACGCGGCGAACTGGTGCTCCTGACGGTGCTCCCGAACAAGAGCCACGCGGCCGACAGCACCCTCGTCGAATGGACAATCCGCGAGACGTCAGGCCAGAAACGCACATGGAGTGTCGCTGACCTGGCCGCCGATCTTTTGAAGGGCAACCCGTGGACGGGACAGCACGGGGCCCGCTGGAGTTTTCTGGAAGCGACGAAGGGCCCGGAGTTTCTCACCGATCGCCGCGAGAGCAACTCCGGGCGGGCCGAGGTGAAGTCATGGAGCCGCGGGTCCGAACCCTCGGTGTTCGTGAACTCGGCGGCCGAGCCCGTGCAGGCTCACGTGCAACTGCCTGCGCGGTCGTTCTTCGTGCATCCCGGGCATAATCGCCCCGTGGCGGTCGCCTGGTCGAGCCCGATCGATGCCGAAGTGGTCGTCGCGGGCCGTGTCGCCGACGCGCACCCCACTTCGAGCGATGGGGTGGCCTTCGAACTGTCGCATATCGCGGCCCCGGAGTTGGGCGAGGCCCTCGCCGATCTGAGGATCGACCCCGCCGCCGTGCCAGCCGCCGGCCCTCCTCCGGCCACGATCGGTCTCGTGAGGGAAAAGTGGCGGGCGGCGACCACCGATCCCAAGCCGGTTCTGCAGGTGATCAAGACATTGCAGGACAGGCTGTTCTGGAACAACTACGGCAGGCACAACGTGCTGGCTGTCGGCAACGGTTTTCCCTGGTGGGAGGATACGCTCCGCGTGGTCGCCCGCGAACAGGTCGAGGGCCCGGCCCGCGAACCGGTGTTCCGGCTGGTCGCCCGGGAGATCGCGCCGGCACAGCCAGGCACGTTTGTGGTCTGGGATCGGCTGCGGCTGGAAGGAGGCGACGGGCCCCTGCTGGTGCTGGCCGAACAGCCCGAACTGCGGGCGGCCATCGAGGCCTCGGGCGTTCGCTTCGGCATCCATCCTCACGGCCACCCCGTGCCGCCGACGGCCCTCGTCACGGCGGCCGCCTCAGAGGTGGTCATCGACTTGAGGAAGCTGCCGAAGCCACTCCTCGACGAACTCGCACTGCCACGATTTCTCCGCGCCGACGTCTGGCTCGACGAGAGCAGCCCGGAATCGGCGACGGTGCAGGCGTTGCTTGTAAACCAACCAGGCCGAACGCCTGTGCCCAGCACGTGGAAGAGCGGCGACCCGCTCGTGATCGACGAGCCGGAGCCGCGGGTGGCGCAGCTCGCGCATCCGCGGGTGGCCGCCGAGCGGGCCCGGCCGGCGGCGGAGTTTCGCTCCCTCTTTCCGCCGGCCGTCGCCTTCGCGCCGATCATTCCGCGTGATGCCCAGGGGAGCATGTTCATGTTCCGTCGCATCGACGAGCCGTTGCGGCGGCTCCTGCTCGACGACGCGGGCCGGGCGGAACTCGAGCGGCTGTGGGCCGAATTGCATTTCGTCAGCGAAGATGCGGTGGCGGATCGCCGCATGTTCGAGGAAATGATGAGTTACTACCGCTATGAGCCGAGCGCCGGGATGATGTTTTTTCACATCCAGACAATGGGCGACCAGGTGGACCGCGAAGAGCGGGCCTTCCGTGCCGCCCAGGCCATGGCTGAGCCGCGGCACCTGGAGCAGCTTGTCGCCTTCGCCGCCCGGGCCTGGCGGCGGCCGCTGGCGGCCGAGGAACGCGAACTGATCCTCGACGGCTACAAAGCCGACCGTGCCGAGGGCATAGAGCACGATCCGGCCTTCCGGGCGGCGCTGGCCCGCGTGCTCTCCTCGCCATGGTTTCTCTATCGCGTCGAGGAGCCGGGCCAGGGACCGGGCTGGCAGCCGGTGACGGGCGTGGAATTGGCGACGCGGCTGAGTTTCCTGGTCTGGGATTCGATTCCGGATGAGGAGCTCATGGCGGCAGCAGCCCGCCTCAACGAGCCGGCCGTGATGGAGGAGCAGCTCCGCCGGATGCTGAAGGATCCCCGGGCCCGCGGCATGGCCGAGGAGTTCGGCGCCCGGTGGCTGGGCGTCCGCGACTTCGTGGCCAACCATGGCCGCAGCCTGATGGACTTTCCCGAGTTCACGCCCGCCGTTCGCGATGCACTCGCCGAAGAGCCGGTGCGGTTCTTCGAGGATCTGCTCGTGAACGACCGGCCGGTTCTCGATCTCCTCACCGGCGACGCCGTGGTGGTCAACGACGTGCTCGCCAAGCACTACGGCATCCCAAACGTGACCGGCCCGCAGTGGCGCCGGGTGGAGCAGGTGGCCGCCCACGGCCGCGGCGGGCTTCTCGGCTTCGGCGCCGTCCTCGCGAAACAGTCGGCGGCCGCCCGCACGAGTCCGATCAAACGCGGGGCATGGGTGGTTGAGATGCTCGGCGAGCGGCTGCCGAACCCGCCGGCCGACGTGCCACCGCTGCCCGAGACACCCCCCGCCGGACTCACCGTCCGCGAAATCACCGAGTTCCACACCAAGGACCCGCGGTGTTCCGGCTGCCACTCGAGGATCGATCCCTTTGGCATCACGCTCGAGCAGTTCGACGCCCTCGGGCGACTGCGGCCCGCCAGCGAACTCAAGCCGGGCGAAACCCGGGCCACGCTCCGCGACGGCACCGTGATCGACGACTTTGCCGGCCTGCAAAACTACATCGCCGGCCCGCGCCGCGACGACCTCCTGCGGTCGCTCGCCCGCAAGCTCACGGGCTACGCCCTGGGTCGGGCCGTGCTCCCTTCCGACCGTCCGCTTATCGATACCGTCACGAAGACGATGGCCGGCGGCGGCCGCTGGTCCGACGCCCTGCTCGTGATCGTGCAGAGCGAACAGTTTCGCTGCATCCGCCCGACGGCCACCGTGGCCGCAGTATCCCCCTGACGATTCCGACTTCCCATCCAGAGGATTTTCACATGAGCACTGCACGATCTCATCGCTGCTCCCGCCGCACGCTGCTCCGCGGCCTCGGCGTTTCGATGGCCCTGCCTTGGCTTGAGTCACTGCCGCGGGCCGTGGCTGCTGCCGCGACCGCTGCTGCCCAGCCGCCCACCCGCACACTCGTCACATTCACCGGCATGGGCTTCCACTCGCAGCACTGGTGGGCCAAGGGTGAGGGCAACGCGATGGAACTCGGGCCCTGCCTCAAGCCGCTCGAGCCCTGGCGAGAGCGGGCGGTCTTTATTCGCGGGCTCTGGAACGAGAAGGCGAACAACGGCGTCATCCACTGCATGCAGACAGGCAACATCTTGAGCGGCGCCCCGATGGAGAAGAAGGAGGTCCGCACCGGGGTGAGCTTCGACCAGGTGATGGCCCAGCGGATCGGCGACCGGACGAAGATCCCGTCGCTCGTGCTCGGCTGCGAAGAGACGGTGCCCGGCCTTCAGGACGGGCATCCGCTGCTCTACGGCTCGCACATCTCGTGGAGTTCGGCCGTGTCGCCGACCTGGACGGAAACGCGGCCGGCGCTCGCCTTCGATCAGCTCTTTCGCACCGACCGCGGCCGTGAGGATCGCCGCGTGGTCGATGCCGTGCTTGAAGACGCCCGCTCGCTCAAGCGGCGGCTCTCGGCATCGGACCGGCAGCGGTTCGAGGAGTACCTCGGCAGCGTGCATGAGATCGAGGGGCGGATCAAACGGGCCGGCAAGGAGCAGGCCGCCGGCGGCTGGAAGCCGACGCTCGCAGCCCCCGATCGGGAGCGGCCGGCTGATGGCATCCCGGCCGAATTGCCGGAATACTGGCGGCTGATGAACGACATCCTCCTCCTCGCCTTCCGCACCGACTCCACGCGGATCGCGACCATGAAATATTGCAACGACGCCTCGACCATCGTGCACTCGCACCTCGGGATCCGCGACAACCACCACTACCTCGCCCATACCCAGCCTGAGTCGCTGATCACCCTCAACCAGTTCTTCACGTCGCAGCTTGCCTATCTGTGCGAAAAAATGGCGGAGGTGCAGGAGGGCGACCGCACGCTGCTCGACAACACCGCGATCATGCACTGCTCGAGCATGCTGCACGGCAACCACGACGCCAAGCAACTGCCGGTGGTGCTGCTCGGAGGGGCCGGCGGCAGGCTCAAGGGCGGCCGTTCGCTCGACTACCTCGAGGCACCGAACCGGCGGATGTGCAGCCTCTTCCTTCATCTCATGGATTGGGGCGGACTCGAACTCGACAGCTTTGGCGACTCCAGCGAGCGGCTGCCGGGACTTGTCTGATCCTGGTTCGGGAACCCGTTTCCATGAATCGACTGCAGCGATGCCTGTTCGGTTGCCTGCTCGCCATCGCGGCCGCCGTCACAGCCGCCGACGAGCGGACCCCCCCCGACCGCTTCGGCGGGCTATCGGCAGGCAGCGCGACCCAGGCCGTCGAGACCGCCGCCGTGAACGCGGCCGATGCGGCCGCCAAGCCGGTTCTGGCCCGCTATTGCCTCGACTGCCACGCCGGTGACGCGGCCGAGGGGGAGGTGGACCTCTCGTTCACCCACGACGCCGCCACCCTGCGAACGCACACCAAACTCCTCCAGCGGGTCGAGGACATGGTGACCAGCGGTCAGATGCCGCCGCCGGAATCCGACCAGCCGACGGATGAGGAGCGGCGGGTGCTGGCCGACTGGCTGCAGGCGTTCCTCGCCGCCGAAGCACGGGCCCATGCCGGCGACCCCGGGCGAGTCGTGCTCCGCCGGCTCAACAATGCCGAATACACGCATACGATCCGCGATCTCACCGGCGTCGCTGGGCTCGACCCGGCCAAGCAGTTTCCGGTCGACGGCGGCGCCGGCGAGGGTTTTACCAATACCGGGCAATCGCTTGTGATGTCACCGAGCCTGGCAACGAAATATCTCGACGCCGCCAAGGGGATCGCGGCCCATGCCGTGCTCCTGCCAGACGGCCTGCGGTTTTCGCCCGCCGACTCCCGCCGCGACTTTGCCGACGAGGCGGTCGTCCGCATCAAGCAGTTTTACGCCCGATACACCCAGCCGCTGGACCCTGCCGCAGCCGCCGCCCAGCAGACCGTGAAGCAGGGGATCACTCTCGACACGGGATCTGAGGGCTTTCTGCCGACCGAGAAGTATCTGCTCGCAACGCTGGCCGACCGCGAGCGGCTGGCTCAGGGACGCGAGTCCGTGGCTGCGGTGGCCCGCGAGCGGGGCCTGAGCCCGAAATACCTCGCCACGCTCTTCACGGCACTTTCCGCTCCCGACTCGACCTCGCCCGGGGCCGCAACGGCCGACGGGGCGTCACCGATCCTTGACCTGTTGCGGGCCCGCTGGAAATCCGCACAGCCGGCCGATGCCGCGGCCTTGGCGTCGTTCGTCGGCGACTGGCAGAAAGCCGTCTGGAAGTTCAACCACGCCGGCCATGTCGTCAGCCGGTTCGGCGCGACCGACGGTCCGCCCTCTTGGATGGAGGCGACAACGCCCCTTGTCGAGCGGCAGGAGATTCGTCTGAAGCTGGTGGTGCCCGAAGGCAGTGACACGGTCACGATCCATCTTGCCGCCGGTGACGCGGGCGACGGCCCTGATCACGATGTCGTCGTCTGGAAAAACCCGCGGCTCGTGGCCCCGGGCCGGGCCGATCTGCCGCTGGCGATGGTGCGACCGCTGCCTCGCTCCGCGACAGGTCCGCTCCGCGCCGGCAACGAGCCTCCGCAGGACAAGGCCGGGCCTGCCAACGCCGGCGATGAAGGGGGCGGCGTCGGCCTCGATCCAACGCTCTTCGGCCGGCATCCGCAAGGCCTTGCGGTTGAGGCCGGCGATCTGTGCATGCAGTCGCCCGGCGTGATCGCCGTCACAATCCCGGCCGACCTCGCCGAAGGGGCCGAGTTCGTCACGGCGGCGACGCTGCATCCCGAGACCGCCGCGGAGGCGAGCGTGCAGGTCGAGGTCAGGGCCGATGCGACGAGCAGTCTGCCGGCTGGCGGCCTCGTGCCGGCGGTGCCGGTCGTGGCCCGCAAAGACTCCACCGCGTGGCGGCGATTTGAGCGGGCATTCGCCGACGTCCGCGATCTGTTTCCGAGGGCCGTCTGCTACGGCCGCATCGTACCGGTGGATGAGGTTGTCACCCTCAATCTGTATTATCGTGAGGATGATCACCTCCGCCGGCTCATGCTCGACGATGACCAGACGCGGGAGCTCGACCGGCTCTGGGACGAACTCTTGTTCATCGCCCAGGAGCCGCTCGAATTCGAGGACGCCTTCGAGCAGCTCCTGGGCTACGCCTCCCAAGACCGCCCCGATCTCGTCAAACGATGGAAACCCCTCAAGCCGGCGGTCGCCGCCGCCGCGGAGGCCTTCAAAAAGCGGCTCGTGGAAGTTGAGCCCCGGCACGTCGACGCGGTCGTGGCCCTCGCCGGTCGGGCCTTCCGCCGGCCGCTCGAGGCCCGAGAGGAGGCGCGGCTGCGGACCCTCTATGACACGCTCCGAACGAAGGGCCTGCTCCATGGGGAGGCGGTCCGCACACTCATCACGCACGTGCTTGTAGCGCCGGAGTTCCTCTACAAGCTCGAGACGGCTGGGCCGGGCACCGATGCCAAGCCGGTGTCCGACTATGAGCTGGCAACCCGGCTCTCCTACTTCCTCTGGTCGAGCATGCCCGACGCGGAGTTGCTCGCGGCGGCCGAGAGTGGCGGGCTGCACCAGCCTGAGGTCTTGAAGGCTGAGGTCCGGCGGATGCTCGCCGCCCCGGCGTCGCGGCGGCTGGCCGAGGAGTTCGGCACGCAATGGCTCCACGTCTACGGCTTTTCGTCGCTCGACGAAAAAAATGCCGAAAGCTTCCCCACATTCGCCGGCCTGCGGGCCGACATGGAGGAGGAGACGGTGCTGTTCCTTGACGACTTTTTCCGCAACGACCGTTCGATTCTCTCGCTCATCGATGCCGACCACACATTCTTAAACGAGCGGCTGGCGAAGCACTATTGTGTCGAGGGTGTGACGGGCGAGGAGTGGCGGCGGGTGGAGGGCATGCGGAAGCATGGCCGCGGCAGCATTCTCTGCCTGGCCACGACGCTCTCCACGCAGGCCGGCGCCTCCCGCACCAGCCCGATCCTGCGAGGCAACTGGCTCTACGAGACGATCCTCGGCGAGAAGCTCCCCAGGCCACCGAAGGACGTGCCGCAGTTGGCCGAGACGGTGCCCGCAGGCCTGAGCGAGCGGCAGCTGATCGCGATGCATTCCGAGAATGCCGCCTGCGCGAAGTGCCACCGCCGGATCGATCCCTTCGGGTTTGCGCTCGAGGAGTTCGACGCCATCGGTCGGCTCCGCACCGCCGACGCCTCGGGCAATCCACTCGACACGAAGGCCGTCCTGCCCGACGGTGCCATGCTCGACGGCCAGGAGAGCCTGCGAACCTATTTGCTTGGGCCCCGACGCGAGCAGTTCGTGCGGGTCTTCTGCCGCAAGCTGCTCGGCTATGCCCTCGGCCGCGGCGTGCAGCTCTCAGACCAGCCGCTGCTCGACGACATGGTCGCCCGGCTGGCCGCGAACGACTATCGCGTGAGCGTCGCCATCGAGGCGATCGTGACAAGCCCCCAGTTTCTCTCGATTCGCGGCCGCGATGTGGCCGATGAGGCCGCCTGAATACGATTTTAAGCCGAGGGAGTTCTTCGATGAAGCTGAAACTTTCCCGCCGCAGGATGCTCCGCGGCCTTGGTGTGTCGATGGCGGTTCCCTGGATGGAGTCGCTTACGGCCGCCGGCGAGCCGGCCGTGGCCGGTGCGGCCGCCGCCGCGCCGCCGCTTCGGCTGGCGGTGCTCTTCGCCGGCAACGGCTTCCACTCGAAGGAGTGGTGGGCCAAGGGCTCCGGGGCAGACATGGAACTCGGCAAGGTGCTCGAGCCGGTGGCCGACTTCCGCGAGCAGCTGCTTTTCGTAAAGGGGCTTTACAACGCTGAGGCGATGAAGGGCAACATCCATTCCTCGCAGACGGGCAACCTGCTTTCGGGCGCGCCGCTGGCTTCAGGCGGCGAAATTCGCTCCGGCACGAGCTTCGATCAGCACCTCGCCCAGACCTACGGCCGCGGCACGAAGGTGCCGAGCCTCGTCCTCGGCTGCGAGAAGAGCAACCCGAGCGTCCACAAGAACTACTCGATGCTCTACAGTTCGCACATTTCGTGGAGCAGCCCGACGACGCCGACGCCGCTCGAGATCTATCCGTCGCTTGCCTTCGACCGGCTCTTCAAGGATGAGGCCCATGCCGGTGACGTGAGCGTGCTCGACGCCGTGCTCGAAACGGCCGACGATCTCCGCCGCCGGATCAGCGTGGCCGACCGGCGGAAGCTCGACGAATACCTCGACAGCGTCCGCGACGTGGAGGCCCGGATCGAGTCGGCCGGCAAGAAGGGGGAACTGCAGGGCTGGCGGCCCACGCTCGAGAAGCCCGACATCCCGCGGCCGGCCGACGGCATCCCGCAGGACATCGCCGAGCACATGCGGCTGATGTGCGAC
>CALAZQ010000054.1 GCA_937926325.1 uncultured Planctomycetaceae bacterium
GCAAACGTTATTCCATTTGCTGAAACAATACCACGCCGCTGAGAAAGCGGCAAATCGGAGCCATCGAGGGGGCCACAGGTCAGGTTACCCCGCCGGCTCGGGGCGGCCCGTGCCCCTCGCTGGACGTTCACGGCGGCCATCCAGGGCCGCCGTTCACTGCCCGTCCGCGGCGCTTCGCCCTCCGGGCTGCGCTTGCTGCCGGAGCTCGCTCGTGGGCACGGGCCGCCCCGAGCCTCGTTCCTAAGTGTAGAGCGAGAGAATCTGGGAGCGGGAGCGGCCGGACAGTCGCCACTGCTGACGCGGCATCAGTGGCTTTTAGCGACTAGCGATCGAAAAACTTCTTGATCGCCCAGACGGTGGCGGCGCGGCCGGCGCGGGCAATCGACCGGGTCAGCGGAATTCGCTTCGGGCAAACGGCCACGCAGTTCTGGGCGTTGCCGCACATCTGAATGCCGCCCTGGCCCGTCAACGCTTCCATTCGCTCATCGGCGTTCATCTTGCCGGTGGGGTGGCCGTTGAACAGCATGGCCTGGCTGATGGCATGCGGGCCGAGAAACTGCTTGTCGTACGCCTCCTGCTTGCGGGCCTCAAAGGCTTCTTCCGTTTCGCCTTCCCGCCGCCCCAGCTCGATCTTGTTGAACTGCGGGCAGGCCTCCATGCAGCAGCCGCAGCTGATGCAGGTCGCCAGCGGGTAGGCATCCTCCTGCTCTTCGGGCGAAATCCGCGGGCCCGGGCCGTGGTCGTAGGAATCATCGACCGGCACCCAGGCCTTCACTCGCTCCAGTGACCGGAACAGCCGGCCGCGGTCGACACAGAGGTCACGGACCACCGGAAACTTCGTCATCGGCCGCAGCTCGATCTCCCCGGGTGACTCGGCAAAGAGGTTGTCCACCAGCGACGAGCAGGCCATCCGCACCCGGCCGTTGATCAGCATGGTGCAAGAGCCACAGACCTCTTCCAGGCAACTGCAGTCCCAGGCAACGGGAGCGACCCGGCGGCCATCGTGCGACTTCGACAGCGCGGCGATCCGCTGCAGCACGCTGATCACATTCATGTTCGGTTCGTAGGGAATGGTGAACCGCTCCCAATAGCTTTCCTCGCCGGGGGCGTCCTGCCGCAGCACCCGCACCCGAATCTCCCGTGGCTGGCTGGCGGCAGCCTGCTGGTCGGCAACCAGTTCACTATTTTCAACCGCGCGAATCATTGCTGCTTCTCCTTCGCCGAACGTCTGTCAATTGTGTAAGGGGCACCCACGCCCCGGCGGCTGATCACGCACCAGCCCCGACCGCCACCGGCTCGGCCGCTGCCGCCTGCCGCTCTTTCCAGACCTCTTCAATCACCTCGCCGCCGACCAGACCGTAGAGCCGCGGCCGGGGTGGAATCAGCGTGGTATCGACATCCTCGTAGGTGATCACCGGATGGCCATCGGCGCCGTGGGTGCCGATTGTCGACTTCAGCCACTTGCGGGTGTTGGCTTCGAATCGGTCACACCACTGCTCGGCTTCGGCCCGCTGTTCCGCCGGATCGGTTGCCGCAATGCCGGGCATGGCGAACTCGGGCTTGTAGTGGGCCCCGCGGCACTCGTCCCGCAGCAGGGCTCCCTTCAGAATCAGCTTGGCAATCGGGAACATGTCGCCGAGTGACTTGGTGAACACGACGTTCTGGTTCGTCCAGTTGCCGGTGTCCGACAGGCTGCAGTGCCGCCAGAGGTCTTCCAGCCGACAGACCTCGTCGTAGGCCTGCGACAGCTGATCATTCCGCCGTACCACCGTGGCCACCCGCGTCATGATGTCGCCAAGCTTGCCGTGAATGTCATACGGGTTCGACTCTCCCGCCGGCCGCGAGAGAATTGCCTGGTGCCGATCCTCCTGCCGCTTGACGGCCGCATTGAACTGCCGGTTGTGCTCCTGCTTGCTGCGGCCGGCCCCGGCGATGACGCCCGAGGCACAAAAGAGACCGCTGAAGATGCACGACAGCAGCGAGTTGGCCCCCAGTCGATTGGCACCGTGATACTGATAGTCGCACTCCCCGATGGCGTAGAGACCGGGGATGTTGGTCTGCTGGTTGCGGGGTGAGCCTTCGACCAAGCCCCCACTGGCACTCTTTTCATAGTCAACCCAGAGCCCACCCATCGAGTAGTGGACCGCCGGGAAGATCTTCATGGGCGTGTCGCGGGGATCGACCCCCTGGAACTTCTCGTAAATTTCCAGAATGCCCCCGAGCTTGCGGTCGAGCGTCTCGCGGGGGATGTGCGTCAGGTCGAGATAGACGCAGAGCCGATCCTTTTCCACCGACAGGCCGTCGGTCGTGCAGATGTCAAAAATTTCTCGCGTGGCGATGTCGCGGGGCACCAGGTTGCCGTACTGCGGGTACCGCTCTTCCAAAAAGTAGTAGCGTTCGGCCGCGGGAATATCCTTCGGGTCCCGCGGATCCTGCGGCGTCCGGGGCACCCAGACGCGGCCGCCTTCGCCCCGGGCGCTCTCGCTCATCAGCCGCAGCTTGTCAGCGCCGGGGACGGCGGTGGGATGCACCTGAATGAACTCGGCGTTGGCATACTTCACGCCCGCCTGATAGGCCCGGCTGACGGCACTGCCGGTGCAGATCATCGACATCGTCGAGCGGCCGTACAGCAGCCCGCAGCCCCCCGAGGCCAGAATGACGGCATCGGCCGGGAAGGCCCGAAACTTCATCGTCACCATGTCCTGGCAGACGGCGCCGATGCAGCGGCCGTCATCATCGAGCACCGGCTCGAGAAAATCCCAGAACTCCCACTTCTTGACCCGGCCCTCGACCTCCCAGCGGCGAACCTGCTCATCGAGCGAGTAGAGCAGCTGCTGACCGGTGGTCGCCCCGGCAAAGGCGGTCCGCTTGTAGAGCGTGCCACCGAACCGCCGCTGGTCGCGGAAGCCCTCTGGCGTGCGGTTGAAGGGCACCCCCAGCCGATCCATCAGGTCGATGATCCGCGGTGCCCAGTCGGCCATCTCTTTGACCGGCGGCTGATGCTGCAGGAAGTCGCCTCCATAGACGGTGTCATCGAAGTGCTTCCACTCGTTGTCGCCTTGCTGCCGGGTCGAGGCGTTGACGCTGTTGATGCCGCCCTGGGCGCAGACACTGTGCGACCGCTTCACCGGCACCAGGCTGACCAGATCGACGCCCACACCCAGTTCGGCCAGCCGCATGGTGGCTGACAGGCCGGCCAGGCCTCCCCCGATCACGAGCACTCGTGGTTGTGCCATTGTTCAGTCCCTCTCTTGGGTTGGCGTCACCGATCTCCGTGAATCAATCTGTGGCGGGCAGGCTGACCGGTTGCATCGCATCGGGAGTTCGGCCGGCGGCCGTCTCGCCCTCCAATAGCTGCCGGGCCCGATCCATTCGGGTTTCAATTTCGCGGGCCTCCTCGACGTCGATGGCCCGCATGCCGCCGAGGGCACCGAGCCCAGCCGCAGCCAGCCCCACCCCTACGACCGCGCTCAGCCAGTTGGCCCGCCGCATCGCCGAGGGGCTGGTCCAGAGGCCCCAGGTGATGCCCAGGCTCCAAAGACCATTGGCAAAATGGAAGACGGTCGAAAGGATGCCGATGGCGTAGAGCAACGCGATCACCAGCGGCTGCAGTGCCACCGCTGCCGAGCTGGAAGCGTGGTGCGGATCAAACTGTCCACCCCCCAGCGGCGCCCCCAGCCAGTGCAACTGCGTCACATGCCAGAGGATGAAGGCAAAGGCGATCATGCCACTGGCCCGCTGCAGCGTATAGCGAATGTTGCCCATGTAGGCGTAAGAACCGACATTCGGCATGCCGTTGGCGATGATCACAAAGCCCATCACAGCATGGAAGATCATCGGGATGAAAATGAAGGCCCACTCGACCACCGGCAGCAGCGGGCCGAGCGAGTGAATCAGGTTGACCCGAGACTGAAACGCTGCGGCCCCGCCAAGCACTGAGGCGTTGGTCAACAGGTGCACCACCAGAAATGCACCGACCGGAATCAGCCCGGCCAGCGAGAACAGCCGGTAGAGCAGAAACTGATTACGGCTCAGAAACGATTCATCCGACGGGGTGGAAGCAGCCACGACTTTCCTCAACAGGCGTTCGGCAACAGTGAGACCCGTCGGCGACCCGTCAGCAACCAGCCGACCGCAGTGTTCGGTCATCCAGCCACCGCCAGCCCTGATCAGGGGCAGGCACCACTGCCAGCTGGCGTCTCCGGGCCGAACGGCACCCGGTCACCAGGCCACGCAAAAACACTTCGCGCGTACCTTCAGGAGTATAGGTTGTGGGCCGTGCAGGGCAACGGGCCACCGTCGTTTGGCGAGAGCCTCAATCGCAATTTATACTTTCATCATCTCGGCCGGACTGACGCACGCGGAGAAAAACGAGGGTGCCAAAGCCCAGAATTATCGTGGCAGGAATGCCCACCGGTGACGCGTCAGCGGCTGCCCCCGCCGGCATGGAGGGGCTGTTCGACCCACTCATCTGCGACATGGTGAGGGCCGATACGCCCGCTGATCTGGTGGCCCTGCTGTCAGGCAGCCCGATTGCCGCGGTCGTCTTGGCCGGCCCGCTCGCCACCGCCCCCGAGGCCGTCTTGGCGGTCATTTCCGGGCCGACGGTGCTCGATCACTTTCCCGACGGGGTGGCCCTGCTCGACTCTACCGGGGGAGTGCTCTGGGCTAACGATGTCCTCAGTGGCTGGTTTGCGGGCCGGGGAGGGCCCGCAGCCAGCTTCCTGACCGCGCTCGGCTCACCAGCCTGGGTCGATCATGCCAGCGATCATCCGCTGCCGGCCAACTGGCTACAGGATGAGGCCTCGTCCGAGGCGGGTGGCGTCACCCTGCGGATGGCTGACGACCGCTTCCTGCACGTGCAGGCGTCCCCCGTCTTCACGCTGCCGCCGCCCGCGCTGCGGGCTGTGGCGGAGAACCGTCAGGTCGGGGCACAGGCCGCCGTCGTCGTCGTGCGGGACGTCACCCGCACCATCCTCGAGCAGCAGAAGCGTGCCGCCATTCATCAGGCCGGCCAGACGCTCGCCGACCTGTCGCCCTCTGAACTGGCCGACATGACGGTGGAAGAGCGGATTGAACTGCTCAAAAGCAACATCATCCATTATGCCAAGGACCTGCTGCAGTTTGACGTGCTCGAGATTCGGCTGCTGGACCGGCAGACCAGCCGCCTCGAGCCCCTCCTGGCCGAGGGCATGCAGCCGGAGGCGGAGTCGCGGGTGCTCTACGCCCGCGAGGAGAACAACGGCGTCACCGGCTTCGTTGCCGCCACCGGCCGCAGCTATCTCTGCAACAACACGGTGCAGGATCCCCGGTTCCTCGAAGGCTGCAAAGGGGCAAAAAGTTCGATCACGGTGCCCCTGCTGATGCACACGGAGGTAATCGGCACGTTCAACGTCGAAAGCCCCGTCCCCGGCAGCTTCACCGAAACCGACCTGCAGTTCCTGGAAATTTTTTCGCAGGACGTGGCCGCCGCGCTCAATACCCTGGAGCTACTGGTGGCCGAGAAGGCGACCACGGCCGCCGAAAGCATTGAAGCCATTCACGGGGCGGTGGCGTTGCCGGTTGACCAGATTCTGAATGACGCGGTCAACGTCATGGAGCGATACATCGGTCACGACCCGGACGTGGTCGAGCGGCTGCGGCGGATTCTCCGCAACGCCCGTGACATCAAGCAGGTGATCCAGCGGGTGGGCGAGAAGATGACCCCCAGTTACGCCCAGCTGCAGGGGCGGGCGGCTGGCCAGCGGGCGAACCTGCGGGGCCGGACCATTCTGGTGGTCGATGCCGACGACGAGGTGCGGGCCGCAGCCCACAACCTGCTGGAGCGGCAGGGCTGCGTGGTGGAGACGGCCCGCGACGGCACCGAGGCGGTGTCGATGGTGAAGGCGGCGGGCGACGGTGGCTATGACGCGATCATCGCCGACATTCGGCTGCCCGACATGAGCGGGTATGACCTGCTGACGCGGCTGCAGGCGGTGCTCGATCCGGTGCCGCTGATTCTGATGACCGGCTTTGGTTATGACCCGGGCCACTCGATCGTGAAGGCCCGCCAGGCCGGGGTCGATCTGGTGCTGTTCAAGCCCTTTCGTCTCGACCAGCTGCTCGAAACCGTGCAGCGGTGCATCAGCCGTCGCCCCGCTGCCTGCTGACGGCGGGCTGAGTGCTCGCCGCAGGATGCTGCGTCAGCAGGAAGCCGGGAGCGGAAGCGACCGGACAGGTACCACCACTGACGCGGCGGCAATTCGACCAGCTCGTCCGGCCGGCTCCCGCCGGCGGCTTCCAATCACGACTGCGGCCACCTTCAAACTCGCAGCGCCGCACCCGGGAAGCCTGGTAAACCGGGTAATTCCAGAGACGCCCTGCCCGCAGCCTTGGGGTTGACCCCGGCTGCAAACCGCGACTATTTCTCCCGCCGCGATATCGGTTTTCCGCAATTCCTCCAGGAAATGACTGATGGCCCGGCCCCGCGGTTTTGCACATCAGACGGCGTTTTCAGCGGCATTAACGGTGCTGCTTGCGAACGCCCTCACTGGCCGGCCCGGCCATGCTGCCGATTCAGCACCGCCGCCGCAGCGTGCTGAAAAAACGTCAGAAGCCTTGCCTCCCGATGTGATCGCGGCAAAGCTTTCGGCCGAGGTGGCCGCCCGCCAGCTTGAGGCCAAGCGGCTGGCCGACAAGGATCCTTTGGCGGCACTTGAACTTCTCGACAAGACGACCGAAGCCGTCGCTGCTGAGACCAGTCTGCCCGAGTCAACTCGGTCGCTGATCAGCCGCCGCCTGGAACGCACCCGCACCGACATCGAGCAGGCCAGCGGCAAACGGCGGGCCGAGATGGAGCTCGACCGTCGGAACGCCGCCGTGAAAGCTCAGATCGACCGGGAACGTGGTGCCAAGGTCGAGGTCGATCAGCGGCTGGCCCGCCTGGTTGAAGAGTACAACACGCTGATCGATGAGCAGCGATTTGCCGAAGCCGAGGTGATTGCCAAGAAGGCGGCCCAGCTGTCGCCCGACAGCGTCGTCGCCCGACAGCTGCTGAGCCAGAGCCGCGTGATCCGCCGGCTCGACACCCAGAAGATGATCGCCAGCAGCAAGGGTGACGCCCTGCTGGACGTGGTCGAAGATGCCGAGGCCTCCAGCGTGCCATTCGTCGGGCCGATCGAGTTTCCCGAAACCCGTGACTGGGAAGACCTCACCAAAAGCCGGGCCCGGCTGGCTGCCGAGGGCCGTTCGCGGATGACGCCGGCAGAGCTTGAGATCAAGCAGAAGCTTTCAACGCAGGTGAGGGCCGCCTATCGCGAGCGGCCGCTGGCCGAGGTGCTCGACGAGCTTTCCAAGCAGGCCGGGGTGCCACTGCATGTCGATCTGGTCGGCCTCGACAGCGAGGCGGTCAGCACCGACACCCCGGTGACGATCTCACTCGACCAGACGATCTCATTGAAGAGTGCCCTGAAGCTGCTGCTGGAGCCGCTGCATCTCGACTATGTCATCCGCGATGAGGTGCTGAAGATCACCAGCCCGCGGCTGGTGCAGGGCGAGGTCTACAGCGTCTCCTATCCGGTAGCCGACCTGGTCATTCCGATTCCGAACTTCTCAGCTGACGGCCTGGGCATCACGGGTGCCCTGAACGAGGGCTACTCGCGGATGTCAGCCACCGACATGAAGGTTGAGGTCGGCCCCCCGCCTGCCGGTATCACCAACGGCATGGGCCTGCCACCGGCGGCCGGAGGGAGCAGCCCCAGCCCGAATGTGCTGGCCCAGCTGCAGGGCGGGTCGATGGGCGGGGGCGGCACATCGGCCACGCCCTCGTTCGGCAAGGCGGGTGGCACCCAGGCCGACTTTCAGTCCCTGATTGAGCTGATTCAGCAGACGGTCGCCCCCACCACCTGGAACACCGTTGGCGGCCAGGGGGCGGTCATGCCGTTCCAGACCAACCTCAGCCTCGTGATCAGCCAGACCCAGGAAGTGCATGAGGAAATCGCCGACCTGCTCGACCAGCTGCGGCGGCTGCAGGACCTGCAAGTCACGATCGAGGTGCGGTTCATCACCCTCGATGACTCCTTCGCCGAACGCATCGGCGTCGACTTTGACTTCAACATCCAGACTGGTGTGGCCCAGCCGCTGAACATGACGGCGATTCCGACGGCGAGCAATGGCTCGCTCAACCCGTTCAGCCGGGGACTGACGGCCGCCCCGGGGGGACCGTCGCAACTGGTGGGCCTCGACATTCTCGGTCAGCCGGGCGTGGCCACCGGGGGAACCGGAACCCAGGCTGGCGGTGGCGGTGGTGCGGCTGGCGGCGCCGGCGGTGCAGCAGGAGGCGGCGGGGGGGCAACCCAGGCCCAAACCCCGAGCTTCTTTTCCATTCCCTTCCGGCAGAACAGCTTTGGCCCCGGTACCGTGCCGACCATGCCGGGCCTGCCCGATGTCACCAGTTCGGCTGCCAATTTCGGCTTTGCGATCCTCTCTGACATCGAGGCCTATTTCCTGATTCAGGCGGCCCAGGGCAACACCCGCGGCAACATCATGCAGGCCCCGAAGGTGACGCTGTTCAACGGCCAGAACGCCTTCGTCTCCGACACCACCCAGCGGCCCTTCGTCACCAGCGTCGTGCCGGTGGTCGGCGACTTCGCCGCCGCCCAGCAGCCGGTGATCACGGTCCTGTCCGAGGGAACCAGCGTGAATGTTCAGGCAGTCGTCTCCAGCGACCGCCGCTTCGTGCGGCTGACCCTGGTGCCGTTCTTCTCGGAGATCGGCCAGGTCGATGAGTTCCAGTTTGAAGGGGAACGCTCGACCTCTGCCAAGAGCAGCGACGAGAAGCAGGGCACCCAGGCCGACACCGGCGGCATGCTGCCCTTCCAGCCCGGCCTGTCGTTCCAGACGCAGGCCACCACCGAGCAGGCCTTCAGCTCCAATGGCACCACCATCCAGCAGCCGGAGTTCCGCTTTACGACTGTCACTACCACGGTCAGCGTGCCCGACGGTGGCACGGTGCTGATGGGTGGCATCAAGCGGATGCGGGAGGGCCGCAATGAGTATGGCGTGCCGATCCTCTCAAAAATCCCCTATGTCAACCGGCTGTTCAAGAACGTCGGCATCGCCCGCACCACGCAGAGCCTGATGCTGATGGTGACGCCACGGATCATCATCCAGGAAGAGGAAGAGGATAAACTGTTGGGAGTGGAAACGCCGTAGCCGAAGCTGCGGCAGCCTGTTCCCCCGACGGTTGATCCAATGCTCAAATTCTTCTGCCTGGCCGGAGCGTTGCTGGGCTTCATTGGTGTGGCGGCTGGCTCGTTCGGCGCTCACGGCCTCAAGGACATGCTCGAGGCCAACGGCCAGGCAGCCAACTGGGAAACGGCAGTCCGCTATTGCCTGTTCCACGCGGTGGTGCTGGTGGCGATCGCGGGCCTGGCGGCCGCCCCGGGAGCCGGTTCAGCCGGCAGCCTGCTGACCGTAGCCGCCGGCTGTTTTCTCGCTGGCGTTTTGATTTTCAGCGGCTTCCTCGGGGTGCTGGCCCTGACGGGTATCCGCATCCTCGGGGCGATCGTTCCGATTGGCGGGGTGCTGCTGTTGGTCGGCTGGGCCGCCCTGGCCGCTGCTCTCTGGCGGCTCAAGTTTTAGCGCATATCCGGCCTCCGTGTGTCGCCGGCTCGGGGGCGGCAAAAGTCTCGTCGCGGGGCGAGGATACGCCCAACGCTCCTCGAGCGTTCGCCGACCCCCGAGCCTACCTTTCCTGAATTGTCTGATCGCGGCTCGTTCTCACTCGGACGCGGTCTAG
>CALAZQ010000055.1 GCA_937926325.1 uncultured Planctomycetaceae bacterium
GCTTCTGTTCACCCCCGCAGCGTTTTTCCTTGTGGCTGAGCATACCGCAGGCCGTGGAGTGTTTGGCCAGGTCAGTTGGCCGATCACGCTGCTGATGATGGCGTCAGGTGTCATCACCGCAGTGCCGCTATTCTGCTTTTCGGCTGCTGCGCGAACAATTCCACTGTCGGCGATCGGGCTGATGCAGTATCTCGGGCCCTCCTTGCAGTTCCTGCTGGGGCTGTTTGTTTACGAAGAGCCTTTTGACAGCGGCAAGCTCATCGGGTTTGTGATTGTCTGGATCGCCCTCGCGATCTACGCCGCCTCGGCGGTCACTGCCGCCTCAATTGCCCGCCGCTCGACCGACCGCACCCGATAACTCCCCCGGGCGACGATGGCGGCAGTTGCAGGATAATTGTCGACAGAGTAGGCTCAAGACTGGG
The DNA here is from genome assembly GCA_937926325.1 of uncultured Planctomycetaceae bacterium. Classification (GTDB taxonomy): domain Bacteria; phylum Planctomycetota; class Planctomycetia; order Pirellulales; family UBA1268; genus UBA1268. The sequence continues at coordinate 423 of CALAZQ010000055.1, forward strand.
TCTCTTTCTGTTGAATCACTCATCATGAAAATCATTGTTACTGACCACGGCTTTCCTGACTTGACGATCGAGGAAGCCGTCGTCACGGCGGCAACTGCCGAACTCGTCGATGTCCAGAGCAAGGATCCTGCCCGGCTTGCTGCGGCGGTGGCCGACGCCGACGCCGTGATCACGCAGTTCGCCCCGGTGAATGCCGACGTCGTGAACGCGATGCAGCGGGCCCGCGCGATCGTCCGCTACGGGATCGGGGTCGACAACGTCGATCTCGCCGCCGCGCGGGCCCGCGGCATCCCCGTCTGTAACATCCCCGACTACTGCATCGACGAGGTGGCCGACCACACGCTCGCCTTCATCCTCGCCCTCACAAGGCAGGTCGCCGAGCAGAGCCGAATGGTTCATGCCGGCGAGTGGAAGCTCGCCGCCCCGCCGGCCGCCTTCCGCACGCTGGCGGCCATGACCTGCGGCGTCGTCGGCTTCGGCCGGATCGGCCGGGCCGTGGTGCGGCGGCTCGTCGGCTTCGGCGGCCGGGTGCTGGTGAGTGATCCGGTGGCACCGGCCGACGCGGTCGCCGCGGCCGGTGCCGAAGCGGTGCCACTCCAAAAGCTGCTCGCCGAGAGTGATCTGATCACGCTCCACTGCCCGTCGCTGCCCGAGACGAAGGGGATGCTCAACGCGGCCACGCTCGCGGCGGCGAAGCCGGGCCTGCTCGTCGTGAACCTTTCCCGCGGCGATCTGGTCGATCCCGACGCGCTCGTCGCCGCACTCGATTCCGGGCAGGTCGCCGGCGCCGCCCTCGATGTGTTCGCACCCGAGCCGATTCCTGCCGGCCATCCGATCCTCGGCCGCGCAAACGTGATCCTCGCGCCGCATGTCGCCAGCGTGAGCGCCGCGGCCGTGCACCGGCTGCGGACGACGGCCGCCGAACTCGCCGTCGCGGCGGTCCGCGGCGGCACGCTGCCCTCGATCGTCAACGGCGTGGCCGGCCCTCGCGACATTCCGACCTGACCGCAACGGAGTTCTTCATGAAGCTGCCTTTTCCAAGTTGTTCCCGGGTTCAGGTCGTGCTCCTCACGGTCTGCGCGGCCACGGCCGCTGCCGCCCTGTGCGGTGCCGCCGAGCCCGTCTCGCCGCCGGCCGTCGTCGATCTCTCGCTCACGGTCGCGGCCGATCTGCCCTGCGTCTGGCCGGTGGGGATGACGCCGCTGGCGGTCGTGCCGACTGCGACGTTTGACCGTACCGGCCGGCACCGCGACATGCTCGTGATCGATGAGCACACGGGCACCCAGTGGGACGCGCCGGCCCACTTTGTGCCACCCCCCGACTCCGGGCTCGACGGCGCGGGGCCGATGGGCGTGGTCACGGGAGACAAGGTGCCGGCTTGGCAGTTCTGCGGCGAGGCCTGCGTGATCGACCTGACGAAACACCGCGACGCGGCCGCCCCGGGTGAGAGCTTTTTGATCGGCCCGGAGCACGTGCGTGAGTGGGAAATCGCCCACCGGCCAGTCGGGCCCGGCGACGTCGTCTGCTTCCGCACAGGCTATAGCGACGCCTACTACAAGCCGTTCCCGGCGGGCGAGCGGTTCATCGCCGACGCACTCCGCAAGCGGGCTCCTGGCTGGGCGGCACCTCGACCTGAGACGATGACCTATCTCGCCGACCGGGGCGTGACGACGCTCGCGATCGACGGCGCGAGCATGGGGCCGCTGCCAAACCTTGCCGTGGCCACGCACCGGGCCGGCGGCAACCGCGGGATGGTGTGGGTCGAGTGCGCGACCAACCTCGGCAGCCTGCCGACGACCGGCGGATTCGTGGCGATTCTTGCAGCCAAGCACGCCGGCGGCTCCGGCGGCGAATGCCGGATGGTCGCCATCACCGAGCCGGGCCGGGCCGCCTCGCTCATCGCACGCGCGAAGGCGAAGGCGGTGGTCGATCTCTCCGTGACGCTCGACGAAAACCTGCCGATCGTCTGGCCCGGCTGGGGCCCCGGCGAGGAGGGCGGCCGCTACATCGCCAAGGTGCTCAACGCCTTCTCGAAGGAGCGCGGTCCCTTCTTCGCGCTCGGGCATCTCTTCGACAGCTTCGCCGGCACACATGTCGTGCTGCCGAGCTTTTCGCTGCCGGCCGACCGGGCCGAGATCACGGCTGCTGATCCGGCGATCCGCGCGGCCGTGGCCACCTACGAGCAGGCACATGGGCCGCTCGGCACGTCGGCGCTGCGGACGGCGGCTGCGCCGCTCGAGCGCATGATGGGCCCGGCGCACGTCGTCGATGTCCGTGACCTTGTCGGCACCGCATCGTTCACCGCCGGCAAGCCGGCAGGACCGCTCGTCACGCGGGCGATACTCGAGCGACACGCCCGAACGCGACCATTTCGGCCGGGTGAAGCCGTCCTGTTCCAGACCGGCCACACCGACAGGACGTTCAGGCCCATGCCGCCGTTGCCGGAACAGGATGCCTGTCTGGCGATGCCACTGGCCGGCACGGCTGAGGGTTGGCCGGCGGTCGCGGCCGACGCACTGGCCTACCTTGCGGAGCAGGGCGTCGGCCTGATCGGCACCGACGCCCCGTCGCTGAGTGGCGTCGACCCCGCGCTTGCCCAACAGCTCGACTGGTTCGCGGCCAGCCGCGAGTTGACTGTTGTCGCCATGCTGACAGGCCTCGAGGCGATCGCTGATCGCGAAGCCTTCTTTCTGTTCGCCCCCATCAAGATCGCCGGCACCCGCGGCGGCTATGGCCGCGGGCTTGCCCTTGTCGAACCGGGCCCGGAGCCGCAGCCGTGAGCGATTCTGTCGGCAGTCGGACCATGAAGAAGGTGATCTGGCGGCTCGTGCCGTTTCTGGCACTGCTGTACACCTTCAACATCATCGACCGTGCCAACGTCGGCTTTGCGCGATTGGGCATGGTCGATGACCTCGGGTTTTCCGAACAGGTGATCGACTGGGGCTTCGGTATCTTTTTTGTGGGCTACCTGATCTTCGAAGTTCCCAGCAACATGCTGCTGCGGCGGTTCGGTGCCCGGCTTTGGATTTCGCGGATCATGATTTCCTGGGGGCTGATCTCCACCCTCACCGCCTGGGTGACCGGTCCACCAAGCTACTTCGCCGCCCGGGTGCTGCTCGGCGTTGCCGAAGCGGGGTTCTTTCCCGGCATCATCTTCTACATGACCGCCTGGTTTCCTGCGGTGGTTCGGGCCCGGGTGGTGGCCTGGTTCATGCTGGCGATCCCGCTGGCAAACATTCTGGGCAACGTGGCGTCCGGGTTGATCCTCGACTCACTCGACGGCGCGGCCGGCCTCGCTGGCTGGCAATGGCTTTTTGTTCTCGAAGGGCTGCCTTCGGTGCTGCTGGGTATCTCGGTGTTGTTCTTCCTGCCCGATCACCCCGGCAAGGCCCGGTGGCTGGCCGACGACGAGCGGGCCTGGCTGGAGGCCGACCGGGCGAGCGAGGATGGCCGGCGGCTGGAGGCGGGCGGCAGTGAAAAGCTCTCAGCCATGGCCGACCACCGCATCTGGATCCTGATCGGCCTCTACCTCAGTGTCGCCATCGGGACCAACGCCACGGGGGCCTATCTGCCCAAGCTGATCAAAGACGCCTTCGAACCCCTGCTGGTATCCACCACCGGCGCTGCCGGGGGCCTGTTCTGGAAGGTTGGGCTGCTTTCGACACTACCGCAGATCACCGCGGTGGCCGCGATGCTCGTGGTCAGCCGGCTCTCGGATTTGCAGGGCCAACGGGCCGGAATCGTCGCTGCCTCCCTCGCAGCGGCAGCCGGCGGCTGGCTGCTTGCCTGGCTGCCAGCCAACGCCTGGGCACAACTTGTCGGGCTCTGCCTGGCGCAGGCCGGCATGATGGCCGTCCTCCCGGTGTTCTGGACACTGCCGTCACTCTTCCTCGGCGGGGCCGCCGCGGCCGCCGGCATCGCGCTGATCAACTCCGTTGCCAACGCCGGCGGCATTGTCGCCCCCTCGATCATCGGCAACTTCGGTGTCGGGCCGATGGTCGCCGTGATGATCTGGGGCTTTCTGATGGCCATGCTTGCGTGGCGGCTCATCGAACAACCGCTCAATGCCGGCCACGGCCACTCCCCCGGGCTCCCTGACACCGCCACCGACTGACGCCTTTATCACCATTGATGCCGCAGCATCGTTGCGGCTTTCCCCCACAGGATGACAATGTCTGCTCCCACCGCATTATTCGACCTCACCGACCGGATCGCCGTCGTCTCGGGTGCCGCCAGCGGCATGGGCAAGGCGTCGGCCGTCGCACTCGCCGCCCACGGGGCGACGGTGGTGATGCTCGACCGCAACGAAGCCGGCCTTACGGCCACTCGGACGGAGATTGAGTCGGCCGGCGGCCGGGCCGTGGCCAGGGTTCACGACACGTCGAGCGTCGACGCGGCCGGCCGGCTCTTCGAGTGGATCGATGCCGAGTTTGGCCGCGTCGATTTCCTTGCCAACATCGCCGGCGATTCGATCATGGCCGACCCGCTCGCGATCACGCCGGAGCAGATCCGGCAGGTGCTCGAGAATCTCGTGGTCGGCCGGTTTGCCCACTGCCGGCAGGCGGCCTGTCGGATGTTTCGGCAGGGGGGCGGCTCGATCGTGAATATCGGTAGCATCGGCGGCGTGTCGTCGCTCGGCCGCGGCCATATCGCCTACGCGATGGCGATGGCCGCGGTGGCGCAGATGACCCGTGAACTCTCGACGGAATGGGCCGCGCGGGGCGTGCGGGTCAACGCGATCCTGCCGGCGCAGGTGATGAACTCCGGCATCGAGCAGCGGATCGCGGCCGACCCCACGCTCGAGGGCCAATGGCTTTCCGGGATTCCGCGGGGGCGGCTCGGCCGGCCCGAAGACATCCAGGGCCTCATGGTGCTGCTCGCCTCCGACGCCTCGGTGTGGATCACGGGCACGCTCATCCCGATGGACGGCGGCAACCTGGCGATGAACGCGGGCGGCACGATCGGCGGTCGGGCAGAAGGAGACGACTGATGAAACACGCCAGTGACCTCTCCGCCACCATCTCCAAGCCACGTCGTTCGCTGGACCCCGAAAGCCCGCCCCTGGGCCTCGAGCGGGACGCACTGCTTGGGCTGTTTCGCTCGATGCTCGTGATCCGGCTCACCGAGGAGGAACTCGCCCGCTGCCACCAGCGGGGGCTCATCCACGGCGCCTGCCACACGTATGTCGGCCAGGAGGCGATCGCCGCCGGCGTCTGTGCCCACCTCCAGCCGGCCGACGTGATCTTCAGCACGCATCGCGGCCACGGCCACGCGCTGGCCAAGGGCCTGCCGCCCGAGCAGCTCATCGCCGAACTGTTTGGCCGGGTGACCGGCTGCTCGCGGGGTCGCGGCGGCAGCATGCACCTCTTCGCGCCGGAGATCGGCATGCTGGGCACGAGCGGTATCGTGGGCCCCTGCGTGCTGCAGGCCGCCGGTGGCGGCTACGCCTTCAAGCTCGCCGAGAATGGCGGCGTGGCGGCGGCCTTCTTCGGCGACGGCGCGGTCAACAACGGCGCCTTCCACGAGGCGCTCAACATGGCCGCCATCTGGAAGCTGCCGACCCTTTTCATCTGCGAGAACAACCAGTACGCGACCGAGGTGCCCTTCAGCGAGGCCAGCGGCATTCCCGACGTGGGCCGCCGCGCGGCCAACTACGGTCTGGTGGGCGAAGAGGTCGACGGCAACGACGTGCTCTCCGTGCATGCCGCGGCGGCGCGGGGGGTGGCGCGGGCCCGGGCCGGCGAAGGGGCGACGCTCATCGAGTGCAAGACCTACCGCACGCGGGCCCACGCCGAGGGCATGGGCGACTTCGACTACCGCACCCGCGAAGAGGTGGCAGCCTGGAAGGAACGCTGCCCGATCGCCGCCTTTCGCCGCCGGCTCGAGCAGGATCACGGCATCGCGGCGGAGGATCTCGACACGATCGAGGCGGAGGTGGCCGACGAGGTGGCCCGCGGCCGATCGGCGGCCGAGGCGGCGCCGCCTCCGACGGCGGCCGATGCGACCACGCACGTCTACGCAAGCCCTCGCGACGTTCGCGAACCGGTGGCCGATCCCGCCGCCCGGCCGCTCTCTTTCATCCAGGCCACGGTCGAGGCGCTCGACGCCGCGATGGCCGCCGATCCGTCGGTGTTCGTACTCGGCGAGGGGATCGGCCCTCGTGGGGGCAACTTCCGCACCACGGCCGGCCTCTACGCGAAGTACGGCCCCGACCGGCTCCGCGACACACCGATCTGCGAACGTGGCTTCACCGGGCTGGCCTGCGGCGCGGCGATGGCCGGGGCACGGCCGGTGGTCGACTTCATGTTCGCCGACTTCCTGCTCGATGCCTGGGGGGAGATCGTCAACCAGATCGCGAAGGTGCAGTTCATGTCGAGCGGCCGGCTCAGGATGCCCGTCGTGCTCCGAGGCTGCATCGGGATCGGCCACTCGGCTGCCACGCACCACTCGGGCAGTTATTACGGCATGTTCGCGCAGGTGCCGGGGCTGCGGGTCGTCGTGCCCTCGACACCGCGGGATGCCAAGGGGCTCTTCGCCCACGCGCTCAAGGGCGACGATCCGGTGCTCTTCCTCGAACACCGGGAACTCCTGCAGCTCAAGGGGCCGGTCGAGGAGGGCGACTTCGAGATTCCCTTCGGCAAGGCGCGGATCGCCCGGGCGGGCACCGACGCGACGGTCGTGGCGGTGGGCCGGATGAACCATCTCTGCCTCGCGGCGGCCGAAGCGGTGGCGAAGGACGGGGCGAGCATCGAAGTGATCGACCCGCGGACGGTTTCACCGCTCGATGTCGACGCGATTCTCGCCTCGGTGGCGAAGACGGGCCGGCTGCTCGTGGTCGACGAGCCGGCGGGCCCCTGCGGCCTCGCGGCCGAGATCGCGGCGGTGGCCGCCGACCGGGGGTTTGATGATCTCGACGCGCCGGTGCGGCGAATCACCGGCGTGCCCTCGCCCACCCCCTATGCCCCCGTGCTCGAGGAGCAGGTGGTCCCGAGTATCGCGACGATCGAAAGTGCGATCCGCGGGCTTCTGGCGGAGTGAGGCGGGCCACATTCAAGACAGACGCGAGGAGCATGCGACGCGATGGCTGCTGACGTGACGATTCCCCGGCTCGGCTGGTCGATGGAGGAGGGCGTGTTCGCCGGCTGGCTCAAGCAGCCGGGCGACACCGTGCAGCCGGGCGATCCGCTTTTCATGCTCGAAGGGGAAAAGGCGACGCAGGAGATCGAGGCGGTCGACGGCGGCATCTTGCACCTGGCGGCCGATGCACCTGCGGAGGGGCAGACCGTGCTCGTGGGCCGCACGATCGGCAAGCTCTGTGCGGCCGGTGAAACGCCCACGTGGGATGCAGCCGCGTCCCCCGCCGCTCCGGCAGCGGCCCCGCCGCCGGCCTCGGTCCCAGCGGCCCCCGATCTGCCGCAGCAGGCGGTGGCGGCTTCTTCTGGAGCGGCAGCCGCCGCGAACCCGGCTGGAGGAAACGGCAGGGATGCACCATCGCCACCGATTCCCGCCGCGGCGTCGCCGAGCGTCCGCCGCCTGGCGCGACAGCTGGGAATCGATCTGGCGACCGTCACGCCGCGTCTGCCAGGCGGGCGGGTTGCAGCCGAGGATCTCCGGCCCGGACCGCTCGCCGGGCAGACAGCACAGGCACTGCTTTCGGGCGCGAACGGAGCCAGTCATGCTGCGCCGAGTTCACCGCGGGCCCGCCGGGCCGCCCGGCAGCGCGGCATCGACATCGCCACAGTCCGCGGTGGTGGCGCCGGCGGCCGCGTGCGGGAACGCGACGTGCTGGCCGCAGTGGCCGCCGCAGGGAAATCGCCCCCAGCTGCCGGCGGACTCGCGGCTGCGGGCGTGACCGCGACCAGCGTGCCGATCACGCAGACCCGCCGTACGATCGCTCGGCAGATGGTGCGCAGCCGGCAGGAAACGGTGCCCGTCACGCTGACGGCCTGGGCCGACGCGACGGCACTGCTTGCCAGCCGCGCCGCGGCCAAAGCCGCCGTCGGCCCGGAGGCGGCCACGCTCAACGACATGCTGCTCAAGGCGGTCGGCGACACGCTCCTGGCCCATCCGCTGCTCGCCGCCCGCTGGGAGGAGACGCATCTCATTCTGCCCGGCGACCGGATCGACATCGGCCTGGCGGTCGACGCGGCCGGTGGGCTCGTCGTGCCGGTGGTTCGCGACGTCGCAGCCTCACCGCTGGCCGAGGTTGCCGGTCAGACGCGGTGGCTCATTGAGCGGGCCCGATCGGGCCGGCTCACGGCCGCCGACATGCAGGGGGGCGTGTTCACGCTGACGAGCCTCGGCTCGTACGGAATCGAGTTCTTCACACCGGTGATCAATTATCCCGAGGCGGCGATTCTCGGCGTGGGGGCGATTCGGATGCAGCCCGTGCCGCCCCCCGGTGGCCAGGAGGGCTTCGTGCTCCAGCGGCAGCTGCCGCTCTCGCTGACGTTCGACCATCGAATCGTCGACGGCGGCCCGGCAGCCCGGTTCCTCGGCGACCTCGCCGCGAGGATTGCGGCGTTCGCCGCTACTTCGTCACCCGCGGCATCAGCTTGATCCAGCTCGCCACATGGCGGCTGCCCTCATCGGTCGCCTTCTTCGCATTGCCGGAGCGAATCACCTCGAGCAGTCGGCGGTGCGAGTCGACCGTGTCCTGCCGGACGCGATGCGTCACCGCTTCCTGTCGCAGCTGCATCTGGGTCAGCCAAAGCGCAAACTGATCCCGCAACGAGTTCCAGCAGAGCAGGAGCCGTCGATTGCCCGTCGCCCGGACGATCCGGTCATGAAACTCGGCATCGAGCCGTGACACGTCGGCGAGGGTCTTGGCCGATTTCGTGGCGGCGATGTTGGCCTCGAGGGCCGCGAAGTCTTTGGGCTTGCCCTGTTCGGCGGCCAGCCCGGCGGCCACCGGGTCGATCATCAGCCTCACGGCGTGAATCTCCTCGATGTCGCGGGGGGTGAGCGTCGGAATCCGGGTATGGCCCGTGCGGTCAAAGACGACGAGCCCGCGAAGTTCAAGCTCGACAAGTGCTTCGCGAATCGGTGCCCGGCTGACGCCGAGCATCGTCGACAGCGTCGGCTCCGAAATCCTCGATCCGGGCTCGAATTCCCCGGCGATGATCGCGCGGGAGAGTTGGGTCAATACGCTCCGGGACAGGCGGGCCCGGCCTGCGCGGGACGAGTCAGTCGGGGATGCACTTTTCGGCACGAAAACCGCCAGCAGGAGTTTGCGGAAGGGAGGAATCGACGACGTCTCATCGGGACTAGGCCCTTCATTTTACCGTTGTGGTTTACGGCCCGTCGACGCCCCCTCGTGGCGGCCGGGAAAAGCCGCGATTCCGCCGGTTCAGCCGGCCG
>CALAZQ010000056.1 GCA_937926325.1 uncultured Planctomycetaceae bacterium
AGCGACCGGACAGGCAGCACGTTTGGCGAGTCTTTGCGGGTCTTGGTGGGTCAGCAGCCGCTCGGGGGCACCCCTCCCCACTCGCTGGACGTTCACCTCGGCCATCCTTGGCCTCGGTTCACTGCACGTGCGCTGCGCTTCGCCCTCCAGGCTGCGCTTGCTTCCGTAGCTCGCTCGTGGAGAGGGGCACCTCCTCGCTGGTCGACGCTCTTCAGCTGAGGAAGCCGGGAGCGGGAGCGACCGGACAAACCGCAGGTTTACCGGAGCTCTTCCAGGCCAGCGGCTGTGCACCGCAACTATACTATTTGCGGAGATTTCGTTTCCTGGAGACCGCACTGTGAAAGCTGATTTCACTGCAATCGTTGAGCCGGCACCGGAAGGTGGTTATTGGGCAGTCTGCCCGGAGGTACCTGGTGCGAATGGGCAGGGAGAGACAGTCGAGGAGGCTATCGACAGCTTGGGGCAGGCGATTTCGCTCCTCTTTGAAGATCGCCGGGCCGATGTTCCCTCATGATTCAAGCGGCATCCTCGTCATCAGCCAGGGCCGTGATCGCGACGCTGGCCTGCACCTTCGTGCCGTGGGTGGGCACACTGTCGATTGTCAGGTTGCCGCCGAGGCTGGTCAGCCGTTCCCGCATGCCCTGGATGCCGAAGTGGCCTTGGCTGGGACCGGCGGCAGTGCTCGGGTTGAAGCCATGGCCGTCGTCTTGCACCACGACCTCGATCTGTTGAGGCGTGCTGGTGAAATTCACGTCGATCGCCACCGCTGTCGGCCGCCCGTGGTGCAGGGCGTTGCGGATGGCCTCTTGGGCAACCAGCAGCAGGTTGCCGGCGACGAAGTCGGGAGGGTCAAAGGGGGGCCCGTTGACGGTCAGCCGCAGATCGGCCTCTTGACCGGTGGCCAGCTGCTCAACGATCGCGTCAAGCGACTCCGCAAAGCTGCGACCGGCCTGCGGCATGGTCCGCAGGGCCCAGACTGAACTGCGGAGTTCACCGGCAGCATGCCGCAGCATCCGGCGGGCAACATCGAGATGCGCAGCTGTGTCGGCCAGATCAGCACGGGCCACCGCCCGCCGGCAGGTGTCGAGCTGGAAGCCGGCACCGCCTGGCCGCAGGACTGGCCAGCCGGCACACCGGCTGTCGCCCCGCGAGGTTGAGGTACTGGGGCTGCTGCGAGAGGGGTTCACCAATACGGAGATCGGCCGGCTGCTGGGGATCTCACCCCGCACCGCCAAGGCCCACGTGGCAGCGGTGATTGAAAAACTCGACGCGGTGGACCGCACCCAGGCCGTCGCCCGGGCCTACGATCTGGGGCTGCTGAAAGCCGTCCGGCCAGTAGCGACGGGCGATCCGCGCTGACAATTCGCAGGGAAGGCTTTCCCGGACGTTTACGGCAGAGGCTCAGGGCTTTTCGATGACTCGCTTGACCTCTGCCATGACTGTCTCGAGTGCCGCGTCACGGCTGAGTCGATGGCACCAGGTTCGAATCTGCTCGAGGTCGAGTGAGTCGATGCCTTGAACAGCCAAAACATCGCGGGCATCGTCAAGATCTTTGGGCCGGCCCCAGCGGAGCTGGCAGCTAGTCCTGATCGTGGGGGCGGGGTTCGGTGGTAAACCGACCAGCATCACGAAGTCGTTGGAGCCGACCGAGTCGTCGCCGCACTTCCCGCCAGGCAGCTGCCGGGTCGTTTATGCCAAGCTGGGCCATCGCTCCCGCGTGCATTCGAGCGAAGACCTCATTCGTCAGATCGAATGCCTCTGCCAGCCGCTGTTGCCCCGTCATCGCCCGGGCACGCTTCAGCTGGTCACGAGCAATGGTCAGCTGCAACTGTTCCAATTCAGCCTGTGCAGAACCCGCTGGCGGTGTTGAAAAATCGTGACGTGCCATTTCACCCGCATTATACCTGGACTTCACTCGGTCGATTCTTCTGATTGCCTCCCTAAAAAAGAGTCGGCCAGAAACTGCTTGTGGTCGCCGTCGCAGCGGGCGTACTCGACCATGGCGAGCAGTGTGCGCACGAAGACGGGTTTTGTTATTCGCTCTCCGAGCGATCATACGAGCCGCACCGGACCACCGTAGGCTTCCAGCTCTTCGTCAGCCGTGAGCAGCACAAAACCTTCTGCTTCGGCCTGCGCGATGAGCATACGATCGAACGGATCCTTGTGGACGTCTGGAAGTCGATCAATCGCCACGGCATGCTCACCGGTCAGCGCAAGTTCTAAGTAGCCGTGCTCAAGCAGACCTCTCCGAAGTTGCCGGGGATCGACGCGAAAATCCTTGCGGCCTAGCGTCCGCTTGATGGCAATCTCCCAGAGGCTAACCGCACTAAAAAACAGCCGATTTTACTCACTTCCTAGCATCCGACGGGCGGCCTTTGAAAGCCGGCTGGGCTGAGCAGCCGCCCAGAGGAGGACATGCGTGTCAAGCAGCAGGTTCATTGCCTGTCGTCCCCAAACATGCAGGCAATCGTTTCACGCCCCATCGTGTCAAAGTCATCGGGTACGGTCACGTGGCCCTTCATGAAACCGAGCCGTTCTTTGGCCGATGGCACGGGAATCGCTGTGACCTGCACGAGTGGTTTTCCAGCTTTTGCAATGATGAAGGGCTGCCCTTTTGCGGCGCGGTCGACCAGCCGTGAAAGGTGGGTTTTGGCTGTATGAATGTTGATCTGATCCACCGGGTTTTCTCCGAGCACACAGACAGTTAGTCCACTCATTTAGTTTACAGTCGTTTGCGGCGGAATGGCCGGGATTGCGTCCGAATATCCGTCGACGTCCTTAAGTATACAGACGAACATGTGTCGGGCCAGCCTTTGTTTGTCGAATGTTGCGGAGGAACGGCACTCGATGGTGCAAGTTGCGGCAAACCCCCGAGGGTTCGTCGTTCCCATCAGACAGTCGGGCCGCCCGGTTGTTCCGCCAGAAAATAGTCGGCCAGAAACTGCTTGTGGTCACCGTCACAGCGGGCGTACTCGACCATGGCGAGCAGCTTTTCTTGGTCCCGGCGAAGCTTGGCTGCCAGCGTATCGTCGTCGGCGAGTGATTCGGGCAGCTCGCCCAGGAGCTGCAACTGCTGCCGACCGCCCGCCGCGGGCCGGCCCCGGGCGATGGTGCCATGCCGCTCAAGCATCAGGAGGGTACTCTCCAGCCGATGGTCGTGCCGGGCCTGCCGGCCGAGCAGCTGCTCGTTGAGCCAGTCGGTGCCAAAGGCGTTGATCCGCTCAAGGTCGTGCTGAAGGGCGTGGTGCACCCGGCGGTAGAAGTCGGCATCGGGGTTGGCCCAGCGGATGAACTCCATCAGCATCGGCAGGTCATGCTGGTCATAGAGCAGCGTGCAGCGGGAGGGGCGGCCATCGCGGCCGGCCCGGCCGATCTCCTGGTAATAGCTCTCCAGCGACCCCGGCACCTCAGCATGGGTGACCGTGCGGATGTCGGGCTTGTCGATGCCCATGCCGAAGGCATTGGTGGCCAGGACCAGCGGCTGCCTGCCGCTCAAGAACGCCTCTTGCATCTGTTTGCGTTCGCGGGGGTTGAGGCTGCCGTGGTAGACGCCGTGCGCGAGCCCCTCCGCCTCCAGCAGGCTGCTGAAGCGTTCCAGGGTTTTGATCAGCGTGAAATAGACGATGTGACTGCCGGCGGGCTGCCCGGTAGCTGCCACGGTTGGCGGGAGGATGTCGAGCAACTGCCGCAGCTTGTCGTCTTCCCCCCAGACCTCGGTCACAGCCAGCGTGAGATTGGGCCGGGCGATGCCTTCGTGAAACAGCTGCACTTCTGCGGGCTCAAGCCCCAGCTGCCTGATAATGTCCTGCTGCACTGCACGGGTAGCGGTGGCGGTCAGGGCCAGAGTTGGTGGCGAGCCGAGCAGCTGGCGGATTTCCCCCACCCGCGTGTAGTCGGGCCGGAAGTCATGGCCCCACTGGCTGACGCAATGGGCCTCGTCGATGGCCAGCAGCGACACCTGCCGCGGGGTGATCACGGCCCGGAAGTCGGCCTTCTGAAACCGCTCGGGCGTGATGTAGAGCAGCTGGTACTGGCCCGCGGCGATCGCTGCGTAACGGGCCTGCCGCTGCTCTTTGGAGAGCGATGAGTTGATGAAGGTTGCATCAATGCCACGGCGGGTGAGGGCATCGACCTGATCCTTCATCAGGGCGATCAGCGGGCTGAGCACCACGGTCAGGCCGTCGAGCAGCAGGGCCGGCAGTTGATAGCAGAGGCTCTTGCCGCCGCCGGTGGGCATCAGTACCAGGCTGTGCCTGCCGGCCAGGGTGCGATCGATGATCGTCTGCTGGTTGCCCTGAAAGCTGGCGTGACCAAAGACATCGTGCAGAACTGCCGCAGGCGTTGGAAGAGCAGTCATGGGGCCGGCTGGGCAGCTGGGCTTCCTGCGGCTGCCGCTGCAAACGCCTCGGGGTCATCGAGCGTGAACATGTGGCCGTGGTCGGCCGTGACGATCACGACGGTGTCATCCCAGCCACCGTGTGCCTCGATCCAGGTAAACAGGGCAGCGACTGCCGCATCACCGCTCTTCACCGCGCCGATGGCGGTGTCGATGTTGTTGGCGTGGGACGCCCAGTCGACATCACCCGCTTCAATCAGCAGCCAGAAGGGGCGGTCGCCACTGCTGAGCAGATCGAGGGCCGTGGTGG
>CALAZQ010000057.1 GCA_937926325.1 uncultured Planctomycetaceae bacterium
GGATGGCATTGCAAGCCGCCGTTACGCGTCAGCGTAACGTGCAATGAGCTCTCCCGCCTCCACCGGCGTGCCGGGTGATACGAGCACCTCGGCCAGGGTGCCGTCCTGTTCGGCGTAGACGGTCGTCTCCATTTTCATCGCCTCGAGACTTAGCAGCTTGTCGCCCTTCTTGACGCTGTCACCCGGCTTGACGGCGACGGTGACGATCAGGCCCGGCATTGGGGCGCCGATGTCGCGGGGATCGCCGACGACCGCCTTGGGCCGCTGCTGGATCGTGCCCTCGAGGGTGCGGTCGGCCACGGTCACGCTGCGGGGCTGGCCGTTGAGTTCGAAGAAGACTGTCCGGGTGCCGTCGGCATGGGGCTCGCCGACGGTCAGCAGCCGAATCACCAGGGTCTTGCCCGGCTCGATGTCGACGAACAGTTCTTCGCCCGGCTTCGGCCCTTCGAGGAAGGCCGGGGTTGGCAGCACTGCCACGTCGCCATAGTCGGACCTGTGCCGGGCGAAATCCTGGAAGACCCGCTCGTAGAGCAGCCATGAGGAGACTTCCCGAGGCGTCGCCTCGCGGCCGACGATCGTCGCCACCTCGGCCGCCGCCTCGGCCATGTCGGCCGGCGGCAGGGTCGCGCCCGGCCGGCCGTCGATGATGGTCTGGTTGCGGACCACCCGGGCGACGACCTCGGGCGGAAAGCCACCCGGCGGCTGACCCATGCGGCCCGAGAGCAGATCGACCACCGACTCGGGGAAGGCGATCTCGCGGGTGCTGGCGACCAGTTCGCCCGCCTGCATGTCGTTGGTCACCAGCAGCAGGGCAAGGTCACCCACTGCCTTACTGGTCGGCGTCACCTTCACGATGTCGCCGAGCAACTGATTCACTTCAGCGTAGGTGCGGCAGACGTCCTCCCAGCGGTCGGCGAGGCCGAGAGCCCGGGCCTGCTCCAGCAGGTTGGTGAACTGGCCGCCGGGCATCTCATGCAAATAGAGGTCGGCGTCGGGAGCCTTCATGCCGCATTCAAACGGCGTGTAGTGGTCGCGGACCGCCAGCCAATAGTGGCTGAGCAGCCGCAGCGGTTCGGGGTCGAGGCCGGTGTCGATCTCGGTGTGGCGGGCCGCCTCGACAATCGCGTTGAGGTTCGGCTGGCTGGTCAGGCCCGAGAACGGTGCCATCGCGGCATCGACGGCACTGGCGCCGTTCCTGGCAGCCTCGAGGCAACTCGCCAGCGACGCCCCGGAGGTGTCGTGCGTATGGAAGTGAATCGGCAGGCCGATCTCCTCACGCAGGGCCTTGACCAGGCGGCCGGCGGCGAAGGGCTTGCAGAGGCCGGCCATGTCCTTGATGGCCAGCAGGTGGGCTCCCCGCTTTTCCAGTTCCTTGGCCAGGTCGACGTAGTACTTCAGCGTGTACTTGTCACGCTTCGGGTCGAGCACGTCGCCGGTGTAGCAGACCGCCGCCTCGCAGAGGCCGCCGCTGTCGCGAACCGCGGCGATCGCGACTTCCATGTTCGGCACCCAGTTCAGCGGGTCGAACACCCGGAACAGGTCGATGCCGGCGGCGGCCGATTCCTTGACAAAGGCCTGCACCACGTTGTCGGGATAGTTGGTGTAGCCGACGGCGTTGCTCGCCCGCAGCAGCATCTGGAAGAGGACGTTTGGAATCTTCTCCCGCAGCCGCGTCAGCCGCTCCCAGGGGCACTCCTTCAGAAACCGCATTGCCGTGTCAAACGTGGCCCCGCCCCACATCTCCAGCGAGAACAGGCCGCCGGCCAGCCGAGCATAGGCGTCGGCCACGGCCAGCATGTCGTAGCTCCGCATGCGGGTGGCCAGCAGCGACTGGTGGGCATCCCGCATCGTGGTGTCGGTCAGCAGCAGGCCCTGGTGGTCCCGCACCCAGGCCGAAAACTTTTCGGGGCCGAGCTCCAGCAGTCTGGTCCGGCTGCCGGCGGGCGGGTCTTGCTTGGGGTCGAAGGCGGGCACGACCGCGGGCGTTCGGCGGGCGACCGGCCGCCGGTTCTTCATCAGCGGGTTGCCGTTGACGATCGTTTCGGCCAGGAAGGTCAGCAAACGGGTCGCCCGGTCCTGCCGAACCGGGAAGTCGAACAGGCTCGGCGTCTCGTCGATGAACCGGGTGGTGCAGTTGCCGGCGAGGAATTCTGGGTGCGTGACCAGATTGATCAGGAAGGGAATGTTGGTCTTCACCCCGCGGACCCGGAACTCTTGCAGGCAGCGTTCGATGTGGCCGGCGGTTTCCGGGTGGGTGAGGCCGCGGGCGGTCACCTTGACCAGCAGCGAGTCGAAGTAGGGCGTGACCACGGCACCGGAGAAGGCGGTGCCGGCGTCGAGCCGAATGCCCATGCCGCTGGCCGAGCGGTAGGCGGTGATCCGGCCATAGTCGGGCAGGAACCGGTTCTCGGGATCTTCGGTCGTGACGCGACACTGGATCGCCGCCCCCATCGTCCGAACGGCAGCCTGGTCGGGCAGGCCGATTTCGGGGTCAGAGAGCTTATGGCCGGCGGCAATTTGCAGCTGCCGCCGGACGATATCGATGCCGGTGATCTCCTCGGTCACCGTATGCTCGACCTGAATCCGCGGGTTGACCTCGATGAAATAGAAGCGGTCGGCATCGGCATCAACCAGGAACTCAACCGTGCCGGCGTTTTCGTAGCGGGCGGTCCGGCCGATGGCCAGGGCGGACTCACAAATCTGATCGCGTAAAGCCGGGGCGAGGTTCGGGGCTGGCGCCAGTTCGACCACCTTCTGGTGCCGCCGCTGTACCGAGCAGTCTCGTTCATAGAGATGGACGAGGTTGCCGTGGGTGTCGCCGAGCAGCTGCACCTCAATGTGGCGGGCCCGTTCGATGAACTTTTCGACAAAGACGCTGGTGCTGCCAAAGGCGGTCTTGCTCTCCCGCTGGGCACTCTCGAGGGCTCCGGGCAGTTCGTCCTTGCTGCGGACCACCCGCATACCGCGGCCGCCGCCGCCGTGGGCCGCCTTGAGGATGACGGGATAGCCGAGGCCGTCGGCGATGGCGAGGGCGTCGTCGAGGCTTTCGACCGCCTTGGGCGAGCCGGCCAGAATCGGCACCCCGGCCCGCTGGGCCAGGTCGCGGGCGGCGGTTTTGTCGCCCAGGTTTTCCAGGAGCTCGACCCGCGGGCCGACGAAGCTGATGCCGGCCTCGCCGCAGGCCCGGGCAAACTCGGCATTCTCTGACAGAAAGCCATAGCCCGGGTGAATGGCATCAACACCGTGTGCCCGGGCAAGCGCGACGATGCCCTCGATGTCGAGGTAGCTTCGCAGCGGCTCTCCCGACTTGCCGATCAGGTAGGCCTCGTCGGCCTTGAACCGATGGAGGGCGAAGCGGTCTTCATGGGCATAGATGGCCACCGTCCGCATGCCCAGTTCGTGGGCCGAGCGGAAGATGCGGATGGCGATCTCGCTGCGGTTGGCGACGAGGAGTTTGCGGATGGGCTGCATGGCACCGACATGGGGGAGAAAAACTGACCGACCGCCCGCAATCGTACCCTGCCTGCTGGAGACGGCCTACCGGCAGCCGCGTGCCAAGCGAAAACCGCTCACGCACCGCTCGCCTTCAAACCTTCCTCTCTTCGGCGTAGCTCGCCCGGAGATAGATCGGCACGACCGCCGCGGCATCAACCAGTTCATGGCGGTCCGCTGCTGCCAGGCCGAGA
This sequence comes from uncultured Planctomycetaceae bacterium, assembly GCA_937926325.1. Taxonomy (GTDB): domain Bacteria; phylum Planctomycetota; class Planctomycetia; order Pirellulales; family UBA1268; genus UBA1268. The sequence goes on from CALAZQ010000057.1 coordinate 3,687, forward strand.
CGGGCGACCGTGGCGGCGGCCGGCTGCCACGATTCCGGTGGGGCGATTCGCAGATCGGGCCGGTGCCTCGGCAACTCGGCGATGACCGGCTCGGCCAGCGACAGCCCCGGCCCGGTAACCAGAGCCTCTGGCGGCAGGCCCTGCTGCCAGGCCTCGGGGGTGACAAGCCCGATTACTTTAAGCTGCCAGTGGATTTCTGTGACAGCCGTCGCCTCGGCCGATTCACCGGGATCGGCGGTGACCGCATACAGCTCGCCCCGACCGGCGTCGAAAACGACCTGCACAGGGCTGACCGGGCCGCCGGAAGCTACTGCCTGGGCTGCCAGGCAGGCGGCGGTCGGGATGGCCGCGATGGGGCAGTCGGCCGCCCAGGCAATCGCCTTGGCCGTGGTGACGCCCACCCGAAGCCCAGTAAACGGCCCGGGGCCGATTGCAACCGAAACGAGGTCGACGTCGGCGAGGGGCCAGCCGGCATCCTCGGTCAGCTGTACGACGGCAGGAATGAGCCGGCGGCCGTGGTCGCCCCCTGGGGGGAAGGTGATCTCCCGCACCTGGCTTGACAGCGTCCCGACGGCCACGCTGCCGGGGCTGCTACTGGTCTCGATGGCAACAAATCGACCGGTGGTGGACATCGTTTAGAAGGGTTCCTTGACCGTCGCGAAGCCGGCAGCATACTTTTTATTGGGAGACCGTGAGCGGGCATCGCCACACGGCTGCCGCCCCGTTGGATCGCCCTATCCAACCATTCGAGGCCGATCCGATGGCAGGGAAGGATTTGTGAAGCTCGCGATCATCAGTGATATCCACGGCAATCTTGAAGCCCTTTCGGCCGTGCTTGAGGACATCGATCAGCAGAAAGTCGATGCTCTTTATTGCCTGGGTGATGTGGTCGGCTATGGGCCCGACCCCTGCGAGTGCCTGTCGCTGGTACGGCAGCGATGTCAGCGGGTGATTTTGGGCAACCATGACCAGGGTGCCCTGTTCGATCCGGAGGGGTTCAACATCGGAGCTGAGCGGGCGATCCGCTGGACCCGCGAGCAGCTTGAGCGGCATGACCAGCGGCTGCGGCATCCCGATGACAGCCTGAGCGACTTTCTCGGAGAATTGCCGCGGAGCTTCAAGGAAGACGACACGCTCTTCGTTCACGGATCGGCCCGGCGGCCACTCGATGAATATGTCTTTCCGGAGGACATTTATAATCCGTTGAAGCTGAAGCACATTTTTGAACTCGTGCAGCGGCTCTGTTTTCAGGGCCACACCCACATTCCCGGCGTCTTCACTCTGGCACCGGAGTTTGTGGCCGCGGCGGTTGGGCCCGGCACCACCGAGGTGCGGATGACCTTGCCGACGACCAAGGCGATGATCAACGTCGGCTCCGTCGGACAGCCCCGGGACAACGACCCGCGGTCGTGTTATGTCGTCGTTGAAGATTTTGAGCGGGTCCGTTTTCGTCGGATTCCCTACGACACCCAGGCGACGGCGGCGAAGATTCACGCCATCCCCGACCTCGACAACTTTCTCGGCGACCGGCTGCTGCTGGGCCGGTAGCGTGCGGCTAACTTCACGGAAAGCTCGGGCGTCGTGCCCGACTTTCCTTGGGCGGA
>CALAZQ010000058.1 GCA_937926325.1 uncultured Planctomycetaceae bacterium
GGGTGGGGCAGAACCGGCTTCCATCAGGTCTCAGTCGCGAATCGGTAGCGAGGTAAGCGGTCACATTTTCAGCCACACTCCCGCGGGTCGCACCCTCAAAACACACCTGCTTACAGAAACCACACATCCAAAATCTCACCAAAACCTGACACCCCCGATTGCCCTCTTTGGTGGACACTCTGGGCGTTCAGCCGGGCCGGCCTTGGGAGTGCAACAACACAAATGCTCATCAGTCGTATTGAGAATCGCAAACTCGGCGTCCTCTGCGAGCGGGTTGGGGTGGCCTTTGAAGTGGGTCAGGATCCCTACCGCATCTTCGAGCGGGAGGCGGGAAATGGCAAAGACGTCTACAGCCAGCGGATGCGATCGGTGGCCGACCGCGTCATGAACGGGTCGAGCCTGGCCGAGGCGGTCGAGCACCAGGGCAATTATTTCCCGCCCAACTTCATCAACTTTATCGAGGTCGGCGAGAAAACCGGCCGGCTCGACCGGGTGCTGGCCCGGATGGCCGACTACTACAAAAACCTCTCCGATCTCAAGGACAACTTCGTCAGCTCCATCATCTGGCCGCTGGTGCAGCTGGTCATCGGGCTGATCGTCATTTCGGTGCTGATCTACATGCCGGTGGTGATGGCGGCGATGCAGCCGACTGAAATGGCCGAAGACGGCGAGGTGCCAGATCTGCTCGGTCTTGGCCTCGTTGGCTGGAGCGGGCTCGCGGTGCTCTGGAGCTGGGTTCTCGGGATCGCCGTCGTACTCGTCACCCTTTACGTTCTCATTCGAAACGGCAGGCTGAGTTTTCTGTACGCGCTGCTTACCCGGTTACCGATCGTTGGACGGGCTTTGCTGACATTCGATGAAGCCTCGTTCATCCAGACGTTGGCGTTGGCAATTGAGTCTGGTGTCAGTGCGTCGGATTCCATCGAGCTGGCTTTCAAAACCTGCTCGTCAAAACTTTTTCAGTCAGAGGCAGAGAAGGCCTACGAGGCAATCCGTCGGGGCCAAGAGATGCATTCGGTTCTCCAGGAGACCAGGCTCTTTTCCCCCGAAACCATTGACGCGGTGCAACTCGGAGAGGAATCGGGCCGGCTCGCTGAAATCCTCGACAAGCATTACGGACTATTGCAGATGAAGGTCCGGTTTGCACTGACAACACTTACCCAACTGGCCTCGACACTGATTTGGCTGGTGATCTCGGCCTTTTTGATCTTCATTATCTTCCGGATCTTTGGTCGCTACCTGGCGATGGGGATCGGGGGTGTAGATCAGGCACTCGAAAAAGTGATGGAGGCCCAACGTGGCGGGTGAGTCAGAAGGACTCGAGGGTATTTTTGCTCGGCTCTGAGGGATGTTTCGATTGGGCCATTTTTCGGTTAGGAAAGGCAGTTGAGAGTTATGGCAACGGTCAGCCACCCCGCGGCACCACCCGAACATGCACGAACGATCGACTTGGCTGCCGAGCGACAGACGATCCTCGAACGCCTGGGAAAGCTCTCAGCAACGACCGATGCCTATGCCAGCGAATTCGTTGACGCGATCC
>CALAZQ010000059.1 GCA_937926325.1 uncultured Planctomycetaceae bacterium
CACAGGAAGCCGGGAGCGGAAGCGACCGGACCGGCAGCACGGTTGACCAATCCTCGCCAGGATTGCACCGGCTCGGGGGCGGCAAAAGTCTCGTCGCGTCGGCCCTCTGGGCCGAAAGCTCCTCGAGCGTTCGCCGACCCCCTCGCCTCGCCAAACGGCCGCCAATGAGCACCAGCGGGCGGAGGCCCGCAAAGAAAGCACCGACGCGAGGCGGATGCTTTTCGTGAAACCGGGAAGGGTCGCTACGCGGGCGCAGCCCAGCGGATGGCGGTGAGGTCACTGCTGGCTTCGTTGAAGTGGTCGTCGAGCCAGCCGGCAGTGATCAGCGGCGGGATGGCCGGTGCCGGTGGCACCACTGATTTCAGCAGCAACAGTTCGCCGCCGATAGCAGCAGCCACCGCTGCGGCGATTGAATCGCTGGTTACGCTCCAGCAGCAGGGCAGGGAAGCGATCGCGTCCAGACAGGCCGGGGCATGGCCGATGTCGAGCACGTTTGGCGTGTCAGCGGTGACCGCAGTCGCAAGTGGCAGCCCCAGTCGTGCCGCCACGATCTCGGCCGTCAGGCTCATTGCTGCGATCGCCAGCCGGTGCATCTGGGCGGCCGGCTGCGGCTCAGCCTGATCAAGCTGCCGCAGACCATCCACGACCGGCCCGCCACCGACGACCAGCCGGACCGGTCGCTGCCCGGTTGACTCCGCTGCGACGAGATTCCCGACAAGCGTCGGCCAGCCGGGCCGCTTGAGCAGGCTGCCACCGACCTTGATAAGCAGCGGAACGGGAGGCGGCAGATCAGAAGACCGCCGCAGCCAGCCCTGTGCCCAGCCAGTAGGAGTTCCTGCCGACGGCTCCGACACGTTCACAGCTCCCCCCGGGCGATCAGGGCCAGGGCATGGGCCGGGCCGACTCGGGCGATGTCGGCCCCCAGTGAGCATGACAGCGAAGTGACCGTCAGGGGCACGTCGAGCCGGGCGAGTGCCTGCTCGGCAAGCCGGCCGCCGTGGCCGCTGATGATGACGGTTGTGATTTGTTCAGAGCCGGCAAGCTGCCTGCGGATCGCAGCAGCCAGACGGCGGGACTGGACTGCGGCGATCCAACTGGCGGCCCGTTTCGCATCAGCGTCAGCGAAGTCGGCCGGCTCCAGCAGCATCATTCGGGCCAGCCGCGTTCGGGCAGCGGCGCGGGTGGCCGGCCCGTTGTCGGCGGTGTCGCGGTCCTGCGGCCGCTCCGGCAGGTCACCGAGGGTGAGCCAAGCATCGCGAACCGTGGCGAAGCACTCACTGGCCACCGGCTGGCGGCTGTTCCGATACGGCAGTGACCGGACCAGGGCCGGCACCGGGGTCCGCTCAACGCCCATGTAGAGCAACTCACCGCAGGCCATCCGCTGCCAGTCGGTACGGCCCCGCGGCGTCGGCTGGCCATTCGTCAGTGGCACCAGATCGGTCGTCGTCGAGCCGATGTCCAGCAGGAGGCCGCGGCCTGTAGGAACCAGACTGCCTGCCAGCCGGGCCAGGGCATGCCAGTTGGCTGCCGCAACGGCGAGGGGCTGGGCGGCGGCCTCGGCCGGCTCGATCAGCGAACCGGCGAGACTATAGACGGCGACCGGCCGGCCAGCTGCCGCCACGCTGCAGCTGGCCAGAATTTGCCGCACACCATCGGCCCGATCGGTGAAGCAGTCGGCGATCTCACCTGTCATCGTGACCGCCAGCCGGGCGGCCGGGCGAAGGGCGATGATCCGCCTCAGGGCCTGCGGCAAATCTCGCCAGACTCGCCAGAGCGGAAAGGACTCGCTGTGACACCAGCCGCAGCCATCGGCAGCCTTGAGGTTGGCCCCGCCAATGTCGAGTGCCAACCAGTCCGTTTGCTGAGTCGGCGGCAGGCAGTCTCCAGAGGGTATCACGGCAGCAGCAGCTCACACGCAGTCAGGTTCCAGGGGCCGATCGTCACCGGCCGGCCAGCGGCTTGTTCCAGCAGCGGCCCCACCAGTCCGCCGGGCTGTCCCCGGGAAAGCCCGACGAACGAGGTGGTCAGCCGCGGATTGATCTCGATCAACCGGTCGTTACGGCCATCGGAACGCGGCCCCATGATCATATCGACGCCGACCCAGCCCCGGGGCCGGCAGCCGGTGGCCCGGGCCAGGGCCTCAATCGCTCTTACAGCCAGCTGTTGGGCCCGCGGCCGCCGGGCTGCCGCCAGCGGCCGCAGACCACGGAAAGCTGGCTGCTGGCCGTCGGTGAACAGTTGCTCCAGCGGCAGCAGGGGGACGACGCCGCCAGGGCCACAGAGGCAGGCGAGGCTTGCCGCGGTGCCGGCCGCGAGGCTTTCCAGCCGAGCCGGGCCGGTTGGGGAACGGTAGTCGGCAGCAGTTGCAATTTTTAGCAGACCATCGCAGCCGGCGCTGTCGCGGGCCTTGAGGATCGCCGGCAGCCGAAAGCCCGCCGGCAGCTCCGCGTCAGCCCCCAGGCTCTGGCCGGCCGGCACCGGCACCCCTGCCGCGGCCAGCTTGTCACAGGTGGTCTGCTTGTCGGCGGCGGCCCGGGCAAAGCCGACCGGCCCTCCAATGACCCGGTCGGCCAGGCCGGCGGTCTCGAGACAAGCAAGGCGGTCGGTGAGCACACCGGCGGTCTCGGGTGCGACGAGGATCACCGCATCGGCGGCCTCGGCGGCAGCCACGAGTGCGGCCAGTTCCTCGCCGGGGGCAACCTCGCGGCAGCTGCCACCGGCGGGGAGGCCTGGTCGGGCCGGCGCCGGCAGCAGACTGTCGATCAGCAGTGTCACATCGCAGCCGGGAAGCCGAGCGGCATCGGCGGCGATGGCCTCGAGCATCAGCCGCCCCTCGGCTATCAGCCCGGCTGGCGGCGCATCACCGGCAACGGCAGCCGCATCGGGGCCCTGCAGGCCGCCCGAGCAGCACCATTCATACAGCAGCAGACGCATGCGGCGGCATTTCAGAAAATACCGAGCTGATCGCGGGCGGCGTCGGTCATCCGATCGGGCGTCCAGGGGGGATCCATCACGATCCGGACCTCGACATCACCGACATCGCAGTGCGTTCCCACCACGCGTTTGGTGTCGGCAATCAGCTGCGGGCCGGCCGGGCAGGCGGGGCTGGTCATGGTCATGTCGATCGCCACCTGCCGGCCGGCGTCGGCCGGCTCTGGGGCGATGGTGACGTTGTAGATCAGGCCGAGATCGACAATGTTGACGAATAGCTCCGGATCCTTGACCTCCTTGAGCATCTCGCGGATCAGCTCTTCCGACAGCGTCTGGTCAGCCAGTCCGGTTGCGGCATCTCCGCTCGCCCCGGCAGGGGCTGGTGCAGGGTCGGCGGCGGGCGGCGTGGTGACAGCCGCCGGTGCCGCCGCCGCAGGAGAGGGCGTTGCGGTGGTCGCCGTCGGCTGATTCACCGGTCCGGCGGTGGCCTCCCGGAGCCGCAGGAAGACGCCACCGTCCTCCAGTTTGACGTCGTACGCCCGGGTCGCCCGAATGGCAGGCATCGACAGGGCGGCCCCGGTCCGGATGTCGAACTTGGCCCCATGCCGCGGGCAGGCAATCGTGTGATCGGCCAGTTCGCCGTCGACCAGGGGGCCGCCGTCGTGGGTGCAGACATCGTCGATGGCGTGGAACGTGCCGCCGACACGAAACAGGGCGACCGGATCGCCGTCGACTTCCACCAGCAGTTTGCCAGGATCGGGTAAATCGTCGACGTCGGCGACGCGGGTGAATTCCGCCATGGGGGAGAGTACTCCTCAGAAGAGAGAAACCAATTGCCAGCCGACCACCGCCGGCTATGACACCCGACGAATCCGGCTGCCGATGGCTGCCGCGAGCGCCTCGCGGACGGAGGCGATGGTGATGCGATCAAAGACCTGCTGAAAAAAGCCTGCCACCACCAGCCGGGTTGCTTCATCGGCGGTGAGCCCGCGAGCCTGGGCGTAGAAAATTTGTTCTTCATCGACCCGGCCGCTGGTGGCACCGTGGGTGCAGCGGACGTCGTCGGCCTCAATTTCGAGGCCGGGAATCGAGTCGGCCCGGGCGGCGGCCGAGAGCATCAGGTTGTCGTTCCGCTGATAGCCGTCAGTCTTCTGGGCGGCCTTGTCGACCTTGATCATGCCCCGCCAGACCAGCCGGCTCCGATCCTGCAGTGCCCCCTTGTAGAGCAGGTCGCTGCGACAGGAGGGGGCCTCATGATGCTGCAGGGTGTTATAGACCAGTTGCTGCCGGCCCTCGGTGAACATCACGCCGTTGACCTGGGCCTCGGCATGTTCACCGACCAACGCGACATCCTGGGCGACCTGCGACAGCCGGCTGCCGAGCGCCGCCAGGGTCCACTGCAGCCGACCATTGCCGTGGACGACCGCTTTTTGGCGGGCGACATGCCAGACGCCACGGTCCCAATTCTGGACGTTCACCATCCGCAGCGACGCCCCTCGGCCGACCACAATCTCGGTACCGCCGCAATGAAACCCGGTTGCCGCGCCGGTGGTGCCACACGAGGCGGTCTCGGTGAGTACAGTCGCCTCCGCTCCCTCGCCCAGCACAACCAGCACATGGGAGGTGTCGACGCCGCCGTCGTCGATGGCGGCCAGGCAGTGAATCGGCTGGGAGAGTTTCACGCCAGCAGGAACATGGAGCACCATGCTGCCCCGATGGAACGCCCCGTGGAGGGCGGCAAAATAGTCGCTGTCAGTATCGATGACCCGCAGCCAATACTTCTGCAGCAGATCGCCATGCTCGGCGAGCACCTCCGCGGCGGGACCGAACACAACCCCCTGGCGACTCAATTCTGGGTCGATCTCACAGCGGCTGACATGGCCGTTGACGGTGGTGAAGTGGCCGGCGTAGTCGGGACGTCCGCCAGCCGCCACCCCACCCTCTTCAGCCTGCGGGAAGGCTGGGGCCAGCAGCCCCTCGGGTGCCTCGGCATCACCGGCAGGCCGTAGACCCCAGGCCTGTGGCTTGAACATCCGCAGGTCGGTCCGCATCCAGAGTTCCTGCCGCCGGTCGGGCAGGTCGAGCGATTCAAGCCGATCGAGGCAGGCTCGCCGCTGCTGTTCTGCCCAGGCGGGCAGGGGCTGGTCTGCCAGCAGCTGTTCGAGGGCGTCGCGATTGAAGCTCGGGGCAGGGGCGGTCGTGGTTGTCATCTGTCCTGGTTGGTGAAGAGCGGGGGGGCGGTCAGCCGACGGAGCCTTCCATCTGGAGTTCGATCAGCCGGTTCATTTCGACGGCGTACTCCATCGGCAGTTCCTTGACCAGCGGTTCAATGAAGCCACCGACGATCATCGTGCTGGCCTCAGCCTCGGAAAGCCCGCGGCTCATCAGATAGAAGAGCTGCTCTTCGCCGATCTTGGAGACACTCGCCTCATGGCCGATCGAGACGTCCTGTTCTTCGATCTCGATGTAGGGGTAGGTGTCACTGCGGCTCTTGTCGTCGAGGATGAGGGCATCACAGACGACGCTGGAGCGACTCTTCTTCGCCCCCGGCTCGACCTTGACCAGGCCGCGATAGCTCGAGCGGCCGCCGTTTTTCGAGATGCTCTTGGAGACGATGCGACCAAAGGTGTTGGGGGCGGCATGGACAAGCTTGGCCCCGGCGTCCTGATGTTGGCCAGCCGAGGCGAAGGCGATCGAGAGAATTTCGCCGCGGGCCCCCGGTTCCATCATGTAGACCGCCGGATACTTCATCGTCAGCTGGCTGCCGAGATTGCCGTCGATCCACTCCATCATCGCCCCCTCATAAGCGACCGCCCGCTTGGTGACCAGGTTGTAGATGTTGTTGGCCCAGTTCTGGATCGTCGTGTAGCGGCAGCGGCTGTGCTTTTTGCAGACGATCTCGACCACCGCCGAGTGGAGGCTTTCGGTTGAATACATCGGCGCGGTGCAGCCCTCGACGTAATGCACCTGGGCCCCTTCATCGACGATGATCAGGGTCCGTTCGAACTGCCCCATGCTTTCGGCATTGATCCGGAAGTAGGCCTGTAGCGGGAACTCGATCGAGACCCCCTTGGGCACGTAGATGAACGAGCCGCCCGACCAGACCGCCGAATTCAGAGCAGCAAACTTGTTGTCGCTCGGGGGAATGATCGTGCCAAAGTATTCCCGCAGCAGATCGGGATGCTCCCGCACAGCGGTGTCTGTGTCGGTGAAAATGACACCCTTCTTGGCAAGGTCTTCCTGGAGCGAGCCGTAAACGACCTCGCTTTCGAACTGGGCCTTCACGCCGGCAAGGAACTTTCGTTCCGCCTCAGGAATGCCGAGCCGGTCGAAGGTCTTCTTGATTTCCTCGGGGACATCCTCCCAGGTCTTGCCCTGCTGCTCGGCCGGCTTGAGGTAGTAGAAGATGTCCTGGAAATCGACGCCGATCCGGCCACCCCAGTGGGGCATCGGTTTGCTGTTGAAGATTTCGAGTGACTTCAGCCGGAAGTCCCGCATCCAGCCGGGCTCTCGCTTCATCTCAGAAATCTGTGAGACGATCTCGGGTGATAGCCCTCGCTGAGCCTTGAAGACCGTGGGGGTGTCGGTGCGAAAGTCGTACTTGTTGATCTCGCCGAGTGCCAGGGTGGAGGATTCCTGTAGGTCGGTGGCCATGGCTCGATCTCCTGGGTGCAATGGGAAGCGGGGTCTGGTTGGAAACGTCGAGGGTGTGGGGTGAAGGTGGAAGCCGCCCTGCTGTCACGGCTAGCTGGCAGCCGGCTCGAGCCGACGTTCGGCTTCCATCTCTTCTTCAGCGGCAGCCGCTTCGGGATAGGCCTTGCGGATTCGCTCATAGCCCTGTTTGTGAAGTTCGGCCGCCAATTCGGGACCGCCCGACTCGACGATTCGGCCGCCGAGCATCACATGGGTCTTGAGCGGGATGTTGTGTTCCAGCAGCTGTTCGTGATGGGTGATGATCAGGATGCCCATTTCAGCTCCACCGATCCGGGCGATGCTCTCACTGGCAAGTCGAACCGCATCGGCGTCGAGGCCGCTGTCGGTCTCGTCGAGGATGGCGAATCGAGGCCGAAGCATGGCCAGTTGCAGGATCTCGGCCCGCTTCATCTCGCCACCGGAGAAACCGTCATTGACGTAGCGGCGGGCGAAGTCGCTGTCCATCGACAGTTCCTTCATCTTGTCCTTGAGTTCTCCGCGGAACTCCCGCATCGGCATCAGTTCCTGCCCCTCTTTCCGGTCGGGATCACGAACGTTGGTGACCGAATGTCGGAGGAAGTCGGCCAGCCGCACACCGGGGATGGCCATCGGCCGCTGGAAGGCAAGGAAGATGCCCGCCCGGGCCCGGCCGTCGGGCTCCATCTCGAGGACGTCGTGGGCAGTGCCGTCGGCGTCAACCAGCATGATGCTGCCGGCGGTCACCTCGTAGGACGGGTGGCCCATGATGGCGTAGCCGAGCGTGCTCTTGCCGGAACCGTTGGGGCCCATCAGGGCATGAACCTCTCCCCGGCCGATCGTCAGATTGACCCCCTTGAGGATCTCACTGCCCTCGACCGCCACATGCAGGTTCTCGATTTCCAGCCGCTCGTTCATCGTGTTTCTCACAATCCTCTGGTCACTAGGAAGCGTTGCTCGTCCAGGCCCGTACTAGCCCTGGACCTTTTGGTGGTCAAACACCAGATCGCCATCCTCGACGGCCGAGGCGACATAGCCCGAGTGATGGGGCACCGGCAGTTCGTCTTGGACCTTGCCCGGACCATCGGCACGCTTGGCGATCCGCTGGCCCATGATCTTGTCCTGAATTCGCATCAGGCCTTCGAGCAGGCTCTCCGGGCGGGGCGGGCAGCCCGGCACATAGACATCGACCGGCACCACCAGGTCCACGCCTTTGACGACATGGTAGCCCCACTTGAAATACGGGCCGCCGCCCGTGGTGCAGGCACCCATGGCGATGACGTACTTCGGGTCGGGCATCATGTTGTAGAGCCGCCGGACACGACTGGCCATTTTGTAGGTGACGGTCCCGGCGACGATCATCAGGTCGGCCTGACGGGGCGTCGCGCGGAAGGCACCCGCCCCAAACCGGTCGAGGTCGAAGCGGCTCGCACCCGCCGCCATCATTTCAATGGCACAGCAGGCAAGACCGAATGTCATCGGCCAGATGCTCGACTGGCGGGCCCAGTTAATCGCCTGTTCGACCGTTGTGAGAACGAGGTTCTCTTCGAACCGGCCTTCGATCCAGGGTTTTGTCATCGTCGACTCCGCGGGGCGTTTCTCTGTGGAGGGGTAAGGCCGGCAGGCACCGGCAGGTGTTTATCTCGCCTGTTGTACCATAGCGCGGCGGCGGTTCTCGGAAGCCGCCGCGGCCGATTGGTTGTCGCCGTCGGCGACGAACCGGCAGCAGTCGCCGCCATCGAGCCGGCAGTCGGCCAGCCGTACGGGTGCCCCGACCAGATCCTCAAGCATCATGCGTTCTGCGGCACAGACGCCACGGTCCTGTTCGGCAAGTTCGGGATAGGGGCAGGAATGGGTCACGAGCACCGGCAGCCCGTTGGGGGTGGTTTCTGGTTCGAGCCGGCAGCTGATGGCCCGCTGCTGCAGGAGGCCGGCCACGCTCTCGAGCCGCTCTCGAGGAGTTGCTCCGCTCACCTGGTCCCCGCAGCGGTCCGCCAGCGCCTTGCCGATCCGGCCCAGCAAACCGCGGCGGATGGCCGGTTCACGAATGCTACGGACTTCCGTCCAGAGGACTGAGGCCAGGTCACGAAAGTTATCTCCGGCAGTCTCTCGACCGGCGGCGGTAAGCCGGTAGGCATATCGGGGACGACCCCGCCGCGGCTGGTCGGCGGCGACCTGCTCGCGGGCCACCAGGCCACTGTCGATCGCCCGCCTGAGCCGCTGCCGGACGGCGGTGGCGGTCACTCCGAGCGCGGTGGTCAGGTCGCCGATCTCCAAGGGGCCCTCGCAACGCAAGAGTTCCAGCAGCGGCCGATCGATCGGCTGGCTGGAGGGGTGCGGGGCTGTTGAGGCGTTGCGTGTCATCTCACCGGCATCCTAGCGGGCCGAGATTTTTTGACAACTACGCCTGCGAAAAATCATTCGGCTTCGCCCGCGGCAGCCGCTGTCGGGTAAGAGCGGTACATCACTTCGAGAAATTCGGCCCGGCTGGTCACCCGCGACACTTGGCCGCGGAACTCGCGGGCGCCGGGAATGCCCTGCGCGTAAGCGCAGGCGAATTTCCGCATCAGGAGCGTTCCCCGGTCGACGCCGAAGCGGCGGCAGACGAGGTCGTAGTGATGGAGCACCAGTTCCTTTTGTTCCGCCGGCGAGGGATCGGGGGGCTTCGGTTCGCCTCGGAGGAGGGCGGCGATCTGGGCGAAGAGCCATGGCTTGGCCAGGCACTCACGGGCGATCATCACTCCATCGACGCCCGTCTCGCGAAGGCGGGCAACAGCCATCTCAGCCGTGGTGATGTCGCCGTTGCCGACAACCGGCATCCGGCTGACATGCTGCTTGACCTGCCGGATCGCCTCCCAGTCGGCCTGGCCCTTGAAATACTGGGCGGCGACGCGGCCGTGGACGGTCAGGCAGGCGGCCCCCGCCTCTTCGACCCGCTGGGCGACCTCGATCGCCGTCCGGCAGGTGTCGGAGCAGCCCAGCCTGATCTTGGCGGTGACGGGCGTATCGCCGCAGGCCTCGACAACCCGGGCGACGATCCGGCCAACCCGCTCTGGATCGCGAAGCAGCCAGGAACCGCTGTGGGCCTTTTCGGTCACCTGCCGCACGGGGCAGCCAAAATTGAGGTCGACGACGCTGACCTGAAAATCGCGGGCCAGCCGGCGGCCAACCTGGGCAAGGTTGTCGGGGTCGTTGTCCCACATCTGCACGGCCAGGGGGCGGGGCTCGTCGCGGACCCCCCAGAGTCGATCCGGATGTTCGCCGCGATTGCTCTCCAGCCACATGGCACTGCGGGCGGCGATCATCTCGGTGGCCAGCAGGCCCGCGCCTCCGAACTCGCGGACAACCTGCCGAAAGGCATAGTTGGTGTAGCCCGCCATCGGCGCCTGAAGCACCGGGGGATCGACCACGACTCGACCGATTGCGAATGGCCGAACCGGCTGGGGAACGTTTCCGTTGGCGGCGTCGGACGCCTCGGCAGAAACACCTGAGCATGGACGGCCTGCGGCTGCGGCTGGTTGCTCGGGCTTGAATGTGGCGCTGGGGCTCACTGCGTCGGTACGAGTTGCGGCTCGAGGGGCTGAAGATTGCTGGCGGGGACGACGGTGGCGGGCGGCTGTGGTGTCCATGGGACCGGTGAAGCGATCAGCATCGAGACATACTGGCCATCCGGGACGGTGACGTCTGCCACGGCCATCGCGTATTCGGCGATATCGAGATTGTACGTCGCCAGGGCATCGAGAAACCCCTGCTGCTGCTCTCGCAGCATCCGGTGGGCAGCCAGTACCGCCTCAATCGGCCGGGTGCCGCGGGCATGATCGGCTTCCGCCCGAGCGGTCGACTTTTCCGCAGCCAGCACCGCGGTCGCTCGGGCCTCAACCGCCTCATGTGTCCGCGGCAGCATGGCATTGATGGCCCGGATGCGGCCGGTCGCCGGACGGGTCGCAAAGATGGCCGCGAAGTGTGTCTCGTACGGCCCGACCAGAGGGCGATCAACCGGCCAGGGGAGCGGTTCGGCAACCGGCAGCCTGATCAGGTCAACCAGCTGCTGCTGGCTGGCGATCAGCCCGGCCCGGGTTTCGGCCAGATCCGCCCGTGCCGCGGCGATCGCCACGTCGAGCAGGCCGCGGTCGTGCGGGTCGCGGCCGGGGGCGATCAGTTGCAACTGTTCCAGCGATGCCGAGGCGAATTGCAGACGGCCGAAGCCGGCAGTGGCTTTCCAGTAAGCCTGAGTGATCCAGAGCCGCCGGCTGCGATCGCCCGATCGTTGCAGAGCCTCCAGTAGCGGCAGTGGTCGAGCATAGAGGCCGTCGAGGCTTTGGTCGGCAGCAGCGTTGCTGGCCGCCTGGGGTTCCAGCGGCTGAAGCACCCGTTCCAACAACGTCTCGGCAGCGGTTGTCGACTCGGGCTCGACATCGGCCCTGTTGGCGGCTGGGGGTGCGGCTGTCATGGGTTGAATGGCGGGGGTGGCGGTCGGTGGTGATGCCGGGGCTGCCGGAGGCGTTGCCACGGCCGGGTTGACGACAACTGACACGGTTCCATCTGCAGCCGGCGCAGCTGGCGTTTGCTGGGGCGGAGCAATGGCAGCCGGGGGTTGCGGTGAGCCGACCATTTCAGCTGCGGGCTGCTGTTTGGCTGCGGGCTGCGGCGGTGGCGGTGTCGCAGCCGGCTGTTCAGGGGTGAGCGGCGGCTGTGGCTGGCTGTCGGCCGCGGGCTGCGGGGGCTGTGCGGGCGAATCTTCGGACGAGGCTGCCTGCTGCGGGGCGGAATCTGTGGTCGCCGTTGAAGGCTCGGGCTGCTGGGCATAGATGAGCGCGGGACGGCCCCAACCGAGCAGTCCGACGCAGATGCCCAGCAGGAGCAGCGGCTGAATAAGCCGGCAGCATACTGCCGCAGTGGTCGATCCGAAACGATTGAGAGCCATCGCACCTTCCGCATCGGGAAATGACCGGTTCGCCGGCCAAAACCATCACACACGGCCCTGGAGGAGTCAACCGGAATCGGCAGGATGCCGGGCGGCAGCGGTCACGAACCTTTGTATCTTGCCCGAGGCCCTTGACTTCGCATGCTACCGCCCCAAGGAAAGGTCGACAGGATGTCGGCGCTTTCCGTGAAACAGTTGCCGCCAATGAGCACCAGCGGATGGTCACGAACCTCGGCTTCGCATGCTTCCGCCCCAAGGAAAGGCCGACAGGATGTCGGCGCTTTCCGTGAAGCCAGCCAGCCGGTCGGAGGGACCCGTGCCCACTCGCTGGACGTTCACGTCGGCCATCCTTGGCCGCCGTTCACTGCCCGTGCGCGGCGCTTCGCCCTCCAGGCTGCGCTTGCTTCCGGAGCTCGCTCGTGGGCACGGGCCCCTCCGACCTCGTCGAATGTTGTGAGAACAGGAAGCCGGGAGCGGAAGCGACCGGACCGGCAGAAAGTTGGACGCCGCACCCCCT
>CALAZQ010000060.1 GCA_937926325.1 uncultured Planctomycetaceae bacterium
TCACGGCCGGCGAGGGGGTCTGGCATAGAAAAGGGTGAGCTGCAAAGGACGGCAGAATACAAGCCTCCGACGTTCCAGAGAGTACGCAGTCTGTTTTCCCGCCGCAATTCTGAGCAGCTAATGATGCACGATCTGTGCTTCCATCAGGGCCCGGCTGTCCCCGGCAGCCTCAGGCCACTGGCCTTCGCGGGCTGCCTGCAAAATTGGTTTGAGCCAACTGAGTTCCTGCTGCGAGAGCTTTCCTGCTGCGGCCGAGGCATCGATCTGTTCGGCAAGCTGGTCAATCTTCTCTGACTGTTGGCGGCGGCTGAGTCCGTGGATGGCCGTCGCGTACTGGTAGCCTAGAGGGCTGAGTTCCCCGTAGCGACCACAGCCGCAGCAGGGTGTGAGTGCCAGGCCCAGAAGCATCAAGCTCACTACCAACCGGGTCACAGGCCACTCCTGGCGTCGATCACTTCGCCCTCGTTCATGCTTGATGCAGCCGCGAAGACAAGCAGGTCGATTGAATCGGAAACAAACTTGACCGAGGCATCGCCCATGGCAACAGAGCCCCCGCCCGGGTGCTCGGAGTACATTTGTCCGACGTGGTAGGTGGGAAAGTTCACCGGGTGAATGATGGGGTTCCCAGTAATATCGAGCTCACCTCCGCTGGGGCCAGCGTGGACCAGCACCAGTGTGGCAGCTGCATCGGGACTGTTCTCCGGTGTTGAGAATGCTGGGTGGGTATAGCCTCCGGGGACCACCCCGACCCAGGTCTTCTCGCTGAGCGCAGAACTGTGTTCACCCAGAAAAATCGTGTGGCTCGTGCCATCGGTCACCTGCGTGATAGTAACCGCTGAGTTCCGATAGAAGGGGCCATCGGAAACCTTCGACACATCACCGTTGTGCACGACCGTTGCCGTGGTGTTCGTATAGATGTCGGTGAAAATGTCCCCTGACCCGCTTGCACCACACTCACCCCAGCACGACTCTTGACCGTGGCTGGCGACGTAGTGAGAGCGACCCACAGTGATTGGCCCGGTGCCGTGAGTGATTTGGTTACCTGCCTGGTTGGTTACGACAAACGGGGTTCGTGGGCCCGTTGAACTCGGGCAGAGAAACGTTGGCAGCGTGCTTGCGACAGCCGCCGCGTTTGACGCGTTCCAGATCGGTGTTTCGAGGTCGATGCCATCGGCGACCGCGTTTTCTTCCAGGTGTGGCAGCAGGTGGG
This sequence comes from uncultured Planctomycetaceae bacterium, assembly GCA_937926325.1. GTDB lineage: Bacteria > Planctomycetota > Planctomycetia > Pirellulales > UBA1268 > UBA1268. The sequence goes on from CALAZQ010000060.1 coordinate 1,211, forward strand.
CTGCCCAGCCCCATCCGGGTGAGGCGTCCCAGGTGACGCTGTCGCGATCGGCAGGCGGTGGATTGTTGAGTGAATTTGAGGCATAGCCAGGAGGCAACCGGCGGCGGGCGGACTCGTAACTGTGGAGTGCGAGGGCGATTTGCCGCAGGTTATTGCCGCACAGACTTCTGCGGGCCGCCTCGCGTGCCTGCTGCACGGCAGGCAGCAGGAGCCCCACCAAAACGCCGATGATCGCAATGACGACGAGCAGTTCGATCAGGGTGAAGCCCGGACGACCGGGAAGACGGAAAATGCGATTCGCAACCACGTCGGCCTCTTTTGAACGCGCTAAAAAAAAGTTTTGATTCATCAAAAACATCCTTGAACTGTAAGCCTGATGTGGTTCCATGTCAACGAAGGGACCGCCGGCCTAGGCCGGCGGTTATCGGCGCTCGCTTGAGCTTGGATACGAGGCCCGCGGAGCCAAGCGGGCGGGGCCATGGATGGCCCCGCAGCCGTGAAACTAGCCCCACCGAGCAGGATGCGAG
>CALAZQ010000061.1 GCA_937926325.1 uncultured Planctomycetaceae bacterium
GCGGCGGGAGAACCGATTGGAATGACCTGCCATGGTGTCCTCAAAACCGCACCCGTGTGACCTATCCGACGATCTGGCTCAACGAGCGGACCGTTACGAAAGTATACCGTCGATCACATGGCCGTGGACGTCGGTCAGCCGGCGGTCGAGGCCGTTGTTCCGCCAGGTGAGCTTGGTGTGCTCAATGCCGAGCAACCGCAGAATCGTGGCGTGGACATCGTGGACGACCGTCGGGTTGTCGCGGTCGAGCGGCTTGTAGCCCCACTGGTCACTCTCGCCACAGGTGACACCACCCCGGATGCCACCGCCGCAGAGCCAGTTGGTGAAGACAAACGGGTTGTGGTCACGCCCCTTGCCCCCCTGCGAGCTGGGCATCCGGCCAAACTCGGTTGTCCAGAGCACCAGCGTGTCATCAAGCATGCCCCGCTGGTCGAGGTCTTTGATCAAGGCTGCCGCCCCGCGGGCCATGCCGGTGGCCAGTGGCCCATGATCCCGTTCGACATCCTCGTGGCTGTCCCAGTTCCGCCGGGGAAAGCCGTTGTCATTCCCACTCCAGACCTGGACGAACCGCACGCCCCGCTCCAGCAGCCGCCGGGCAGCCAGGCACCGGAGGCCAAAGTGATGGGTCTCTTCCTCGGCGTTGATCTGGCTGGGCCAGCCGGTCTTGCCGAGCTGCACCCCGTACTGCCTGAGGATGTGCTCAGGCTCGCTGGCCAGGTCGAGGGCCTCGGGGGCGGCCAGCTGCATGCGGGCAGCCAGTTCATACGAGCGAATCCGGGCATCGAGCCGGCTGTCCCCTTCCCGGCCCGCCTCCAGATGCCGGCGGTTGAGCCGGGCCAGCATCTCCCGGGCGGCGCGGTCTGACTCAGCCGTGACATAACCGCCCGCCGCATGCGGTCGCAGGTCGGCCACCGGATCGTCCGCAGCCGGATGGATCACCGTGCCACTGTACTGCGACGGCAGAAAGCCGGCGTCCCAGTTCTTGACGCCGTTGGAGCCAAAGCCGCGATGGTCGGGCAGCACCACAAAGGTCGGCAGGTTCTGGTTCATCGACCCGAGGGCATAGCTCACCCAGCAGCCCGCCCCTGGAAAGCCGGGCAACACGAAGCCGGTCGTCTGGTGGAGCGTGGCGGCCGAGTGGACGCCCGAGGGGCTGACCATGTTGTGGATGAAGGCCAGCTGGTCAGCCACATCGCCGAGAGCCGAGACCGGCTCACTGAGCAGCTTGCCGCAGCCGCCGTAGGGCTGGAACTTCCAGATTGGCTTGAGCCACGGGCCCAGGCCGTTCTGAAAGGCCTCGACCGGCTCACCGAAGTCGCTTGCTTCACCATGGTGTTTGACCAGGGCCGGCTTGTAGTCAAACAGATCGATGTGGCTGGCGGCACCAGCCATGAACAGCTGCACCACCCGCTTGACCTTGGGTGGATAGACACAGGCCGGGTGCAGCGACCCACTCGCCCCGGCCGTGGCCGCCAGCGTCTCCCGCTCTCCGGCCAGCATCGCCGCCAGTGCCAGCGTGCCAAAGCCACTCCCCGAGGCGGCCAGCAGTTCGCGGCGGGAGAGCGACTGCTCCAGGCGACGTCGAGTGTGTTGGTATGGGTTGGCCATGGGATCAGTCCACAAAGGAAAATTCATTCAAATTGAAAATCGCCCGGCAGGTGTTGGCCAGCCCGTGGGCCTGAGTGAGGGCAACCAGATCGGCTGTTTCGGCAGCGTCGGGCTGCCGGCCGAGTGCCAGCGTAAAGGCCCGCTGCACCTGGGCAGCCGGGTCGTCGCCCGCCTCGCTGCGGACCCGCTCGGCAAACTGCTCAGCCTGCACCACCATGAAGCCGTTGTTGAGCAGGGCGAGGGCCTGCAGGGCCGACAGGCTTTCGGTCCGCTTCTCCACCCGCATCGACGGGTCGGCACAGTCGAGCACGGTCATGAAGGGCTGGGTCTGGCTGCGAACGATGAACCGGTAGACCCCCCGCCGCCAGGT
>CALAZQ010000062.1 GCA_937926325.1 uncultured Planctomycetaceae bacterium
AGGTCATCCTGAGCCGTGCCCTTGCCGAGAAACTCGGCCAAGGCCCGCTCCAGGCTGGCGACCAGCCGGTCGGCCGACCTCTGCCGGTGCTGCCTGATGACCTCACCCACCGCCGCCACACCGAAAGGCCGACCGGTGGCGTCGGCCGCCTCGAAGAAGCCGTCCGTGATCAGCACGAACACGTCACCCGGACCAAGAGCGACCCGGCCCGCTGGCACCGCCGGAGGCTCATCGAGAAAACCAAAGGGCAGACTCTGGGCCGGCAACTCTTCCAGAGCACCATCGGCAGCCCGACAGATCAGCAGCGGCCCGTGACCGGCACTGAGATATTCCAGCTGGCCGGCCGTCGCGTCTATCACCGCAAAGCAGGCGGTCACCAGCCGCTCGGCCGGCAGGTCCGCGGCAAGCAACTGGTGCATTGCCCCGACGACCCGGCCGAGTGGTTCACCCCGGCCAATCAACGCCCGAAAGAGTGCCCGGACCTCAGCCGCCACCAGCGCCGGCCCCAGCCCATGGCCGGTGACATCGGCAATCGCCACCGCCAGCCGGCCGTCCGGCAGCGGCACAAAGTCGTAAAAGTCTCCTCCCGTCTGGGCGGCTGGCCGGCTGCAGCCGGCCAGTTCAAACCCCGGAAGAGTGGGCGGCCGCTGCGGCAGCAGCCCCTTTTGAATCTGGTGGGCAATCTGCAGCTCCCGCTCAAGCCGCCGCTTCTCCTCCCGGGTGGTCTCCTCGCGGGAGACGGCAGCAGAGATGGCCACATCGCGGTCGGCGAACAACGCGGCGAACAGCAGCGAGAGGATCGCGACGATCCAGGTCACATCAAATTCGCCCTTCAGGTAGCGGCTGTCGGCAGTCAGGTCGAGCTGCCAGTCAAGCCAGTCGAGCGGCAGCCGGCCGGCCCACTGCAGCTGCCCGGCTTGAGGCAGCCTGCCCGCCGCCCCATCGCCAATGTGGAACTCGCCCACCCAAAGACCAATCCCGGTTGGCAGGCTCGGGATCGCCTGCTCCAGCAGCCGCTGTTGGTCAAGCCCCGCCACCAGACAGCCAGCAACTGGCGACCGAGCCTCATTGCCACCAGGCACAGCTAGCAGCAGGCCGGTCGGCGGCGTCGCGGGATGCTGCAACAGCCGTTGATGCTGTTCAGAGAGGAGACTGCCAGCGTCAACCGCGGCTTGGGCCAAGGCTGCGGCGGCTGCCGGCAGGCCGGCGTCCAATGCAGTGTCGGGCCGCGACTCGATGAGCAGCCGATCGGCAGAAGCTTCAGCCGAGCCCGGGGGCTGCCACCAGGCCAGCATGTCCGCGTCGGGGCTGCCGCGTAGCCACTGCCGGGCCCCTGCTGGAAAAAGCGCTGCCGGCTCGTCAGCGTCGTCGAGCAAGAACTGTGTCAGCCGCAGGCCTGCGGCCCGCAGCTGCAGCCGGTCAGCCAGCCGGACCGCAGCCAATTCGCCTTCGTTGGCGAGCTGCCGCAGGCGGGCGGACTGTTCCCAGCGGCTCGCTCCAGCAAAGGCGACCATCACCAGGGCGAAAATCGTCAGCATCTTGAACAGTACCCGGCGGTTTCCCGCTCGCCAGACGTCACCTCCCCCTGCCATCAGCACAAGGGTCAAGGGGGCGAAAATGAAGACGCCAAGCGTGTCACCGACATACCACTTCCAACCCTCATAGGCGAGCTCGGCCAGCGGCACAAAGCCAGCGAGCCCGAGGCAGGCCGCCCCCACCGATGCCGAGATGACGCAGGCGACGCCGCCACCGACGATGAGGAAGCCGAAGAGCTGCCGCTCAAAGGCGAGCTCCCGCCAGGTGTCTCCCGTCCAGCGTTTCACCAGGGCCGCCGCCGCAACTGCCTGGGCAGCGGCACCAACGGCGAAGCCGGTCGCCAGCATCAGCTGCACCGGTGGCCAGCCGTTGCCCTCGTACCAGCAGCGGACCATGTGCATGAGGAACTGCCCGACACAGGTGGCAACGACTGCCGGCCAGCCGTACCAGAGCGTGGTCGCCAGGGCGAATCCAGCCGCCGGAAAGAGTGGGCTGGCGGTGCTGGGCGGGATGGCAAGCTGCAGGCCGACCAGCCCCATCACCAGATAGATTGCCGCCAGCCGGATGATGGTGCGGGCAACCGGTCGGCCCCCCACCGCCTGTCCGTCCAGCGGATGCGACCGAGGCTGCATCAGAAGTCGGCAAGTGCCGCCTGCCGGTCCGGAGCAATCTGAAACAGCGTGTCGATTCGGGTGAACCGCAGCACCTCGGCAATCTCAGGCCGCACGTTGCACAGCCGCAATACGCCTTGGCGGGTGGCGAGAGCACGGTAGAGATCCCGCAGCAGGGTGATGGCCGCGCTCGAGATCAGCATGACGCCAGAGAAGTCGACGAGGATCTTCGGCGGCTCGGCAGCAATGACACACTGCACCAGCTCATCACGAATCGAGTCGAGTTCAGGGCCATCGACAATCCGCGGCAGGCTGAAGCTGACGGTACTGACGTCACCCTCGCGACCAACTTCAAGATAGTGCTCTGCCATGCTTCAACGTGAACGCGGAAACTGAACCCCGGGGATGAGGCTTTCATCACCCGCCACCCCCGCTGTGTGTGCCCCAAGAGAATAGCACAATTGCCGCGGCAGCAGCTCACAGCAGCCTCTCCCAGCAATTTCCGCCTTTTTGAACCGACCGACCCGCCCTCAGGATGCGTAGAATAGGGGAGAACCGCGGCGGAGGGATCGCACCGGGGAGGACGGCCCTGGCCGCTTTTCCGGAACCGACCTCATGCCACGGCCCTTCGAACAGCTGACCACCTGGATCGACAGCCAGCAGGAACGGCTGCTGGGCTTGGTAGGTGACTGGGCGGGGATCAGTTCGCACAGCCTCGATCCAGCCGGGCTGGGCAGGATGCGGGCCCGGTTGATTGAGGACTTCGCACCGCTCGGTCGGCTCGCAGGGAAGGCGGCCGGTCGACGGCTGGTGGTCGATGCCAGCGGCAACGAGGTGTCCGAGCCGGTGGGCGAGATGTTGTCGCTGCGGCACGAGGCTGCGACTGGGCCCGGGGTGCTGCTGGCGATCCATTACGACACTGTCTATCCCGCTGACGCCGAGCCGCGGCAGGTCAGCCTGAGTGACGACGGCCGGCTGCTGCGGGGGCCGGGTGTCACCGATGCCAAGGGTGGGCTGGCGGTCATGCTGATTGCCCTGGAGGCCTTTCAGCGATTCGGGCAGACCGACCGCCTTAGTTGGGAGGTGCTGCTCAACGCCGATGAAGAACTCGGCTCGCCCGGTTCGGCCGAGGCCCTGGCCGCAGCGGCCGGCCGCAATGATCTCGGCCTGCTGTTCGAGCCGGCTCTCGACGAGTCAGGCAGCCTCGCCGGGGCCCGCAAGGGCTCGGCCAATCTGGCGGTTGTGATTCGCGGCCGGGCCGCCCATGCCGGCCGGCATTTTGCCGACGGCCGCAACGCCGTTGTCGCTGCCGCGGAACTGGCAACTGCGGTTGACCGGCTCAACGCCGAAACGGGTGATGCCACGTTCAATGTCGCCGCCATCGACGGCGGCGCCGCGGTAAACGTCATCCCCGATCTTGCGATCCTGCGGCTGAACATTCGCGTCGGCACTGCCGCCACCGCCGACTGGGCCATCGACCAGGTCCGCGAACTCGTTGCTGAGACGAACCGTCGCGACGGGATCAGGGCAGCGGTACATGGTGGCTTTCACTGCCCGCCGCGTCCGGTCGATCCGCCGATGCAGCGGCTGCTTGATCAGGTGACCCGTTGCGGCGAGCAGCTCGGCCTGACCATCACCAGCCGGCCGACGGGCGGTGTCTGCGACGGCAACAAGCTCGCCGCCGCCGGCCTGCCCACCGTCGACACCCTTGGCGTCCGCGGCGGCGGCATCCACAGCCCGAATGAATATCTGATTGTCGAGAGCCTCGCCGAACGGGCCAAGCTGACCGCCTGCCTGCTGGCCGGGCTGGCGGATGGGTCACTGAACTGGCCGGTGGATGGAAGGAGGAGCCGATGATCGTTCAGCCTGACAACACGCCGCCTGAAACGCTGGCTGCTGAAGCCCTACGGGATGACCCACGGGTGGTGGAGGCCCGCCGGTTACTGGAGACCGCGGTCGTGGAGCACCAACGGGCACTGACCGGCGTGCGGCCGCCGCAGGCCGACCGGCAGATCGCCTACCAGCAGCTGCTTGACCAGTTCGCGGCAGCCCGCGGCGGCGGATTGTTCTATCCATATATCGGGAGCGGCCTCGGCCGGGGGCCGCTGGTCGAGCTGGCCGACGGCAGTGTGAAGTTCGACATGATCGGCGGCATCGGTGTGCACATCATGGGCCATGGCCATCCGGCACTGCTGGCCGCCGGCCTCGACGCGGCCCTCGCCGACACCGTGATGCAAGGGAACTTGCAACAGAACGTCGAGTCAGCCGCGCTGCTCGACTGTCTGCTCGATGCCGCCGCGGCCACCGGGGCCGAACTGCCCCACTGCTTCCTGTCGACCAGCGGGGCGATGGCCAACGAAAACGCCCTCAAGATCGCCCTGCAGAAAAAACATCCGGCCGATCGGGTGCTGGCCTTCGAGCGGTGCTTCATGGGTCGGACCCTGGCCATGGCCAGCATCACCGACAAGCCGGCCTATCGGGACGGCCTGCCGCTGGCCCTCAATGTTGACTATGTGCCCTTCTTCGATCCGGCCGATCCGGAAGGCAGCACGCAGCGGGCGGTCACCGTGCTCAAGGGCCACCTGGCCCGGCATCCCGGCCGCCATGCGGTGATGTGCCTGGAGATGGTGCAGGGTGAGGGGGGCTGTAACCCCGGCAGCCCTGACTTCTTCGCCGCGCTGGTCGCCGTGCTGCGGGAAGCGGGCGTGGCGATCTTCGTCGATGAGGTCCAGACCTTCGGCCGGCTGGAGCGGCTGTTTGCCTTTGAGCAGTTCGGGCTCGCCGAACACGTCGATCTGGTCACGATCGGCAAACTCAGTCAGGTCTGTGCCACCTTCTTCCGCGAGAGCTTCACCCCGCGGCCCGGCCTGCTCAGCCAGACCTTTACGGCTGCCACGTCGGCGATCTTTGCCGGCCACGCTGTGGTGAAGGAATTGCAAACCGGAAACTCCTACGGCCCGAACGGCCGCATCGCTGCGATCCACCGCCGCTTTGTCAGCCACTTTGAGGCGATTGCCAGCCGGCACCCTGGGCTGATCAGCGGCCCGTTTGGTACTGGCGGCATGATCGCCTTTCAGGCCTTCGACGGTGATGCTGCCCGCACCCGGCGGCTGCTGGCCGACCTCTTCGATGCCGGCGTGATCGCCTTTGCTGCCGGGGCCAACCCGACCCGGGTGCGGTTCCTGCCACCGCTGGCCGTGATCAGCGATGCCGACATCGACACGGTCTGTGAACTGCTTGAGCAGGTGCTGCTGGCCGAGGCCAATCGCCCGCCGGAGGCCGGGCCATGAATCTCATTCGCCCCGTCGCCGCGACCGACCTCGACGACCTGCTGGCGCTGGCCGGACAGACATCGTTTGGCCTCACAACCCTGCCGCGGGACGCCGACTATCTGCGGCAGCGGATCACCGAATCAGAAGAAGGCTTCCGCCGGCTGGCTGACGGCCGGCCCCGGGGCGAGGGCTATCTGCTGGTGATGGAGGACACAGCGACGGGCAAGGTGGTTGGCACGGCCGGCATCGTCTCGAAGGTCGGCGGCTTCGACCCCTTCTGGGCCTACCGAATCGAGACCTCGGTGCACGAGTCAAAAGACCTCGGCATCCGCAAGGAGATTCGCACGCTGCATCTGGTGAAGGAACACGATGGCCCGTGCGAGATCGGCAGCATGTTCCTGCACCCCGCGGCCCGCGGTCGCGGGGTCGGCCGCAGCCTGTCGCTGGCCCGGTTTCTGTTCATCGCCGAGCATCCGCAGAGCTTTGACACCACCGTGATAGCCGAGATGCGGGGCGTGATTGACGACCGGGGCCACAGCGAGTTTTGGGATGCCGTCGGCAAGCACTTTTTCGCAATCGACTTTCCCAAGGCTGACTACCTCAGCATTTTGAACAAGCGGTTCATCGCCGATTTGATGCCGCACCATCCGATCTACATTCCGCTGCTGCCGACAGCAGCCCAGGCGGTGATCGGCCAGGTGCATGAACAGACGAGGCCCGCCCTGCGGATTCTCGAGCAAGAGGGCTTTGGGTTCACCGGCATGGTCGACATCTTCGAGGCCGGGCCGATTGTCAGCTGCCCCCGCGACGAGCTGCGGCTGGTGCGAACCAGCCGCCGGGTGCCGGTGGCGGCAGTGGCCAAGCAGATGACGGAGACGCCGACCCATCTGGTTGCCAGCGGCCGGCCCGACCGGCCGTTCTGCTGCTGCGGGACCAGCTGCACCGAGACAGCCGACGGCATCTGCCTGCCACAAGACGCCGCCACCGCCCTCGGCGTGCGGGTGGGCGACACGGTTCGCCTCGGCAGCCTGCGGGAGGACGATCCGTGACTCAGCAAAGCTGCAACGCAGTATCGGCAACTGATCGATGGAGCCCACCCGCCTTGCCTCTCCCCGTGGGAGAGGCCGGCCGCAGGCCGGGTGAGGGTGCCTCAACCGCATCACCGCTGGCAAAGGCACCCTCACCCCAACCCTCTCCCAGAGGGAGAGGGGGACGGCAGCATATTGGCGACGAAGCCTGATCCAACCAACGTGATACGAAGATGATTCCCATGCCTATTCCCAACATTTGCTTCGCCGACCATCAACCTCACCTGATCGGTGAGGCCTGGACCGCCGGCGGCGGTGAGACGTTCCACTCGACCAGCCCCGCGACCGGTGAACGGGTCTGGGAGGCCGCAGCTGCGGCCGCCGCCGACGTCGCCGCCGCCGTCGCCGCTGCCCGCCAGGCGCAGGCCGGCTGGGCTGACCGGCCGGTGGGCGAGCGGATCAGGCTGCTCGAGGCCGGGGCCGCCGAACTGCTGGCCCACGGTGCTGACCTGCACGCGGCAATCGTCGCCGAGACCGGCAAGCCGCACTGGGAGGTTGCCACTGAGATCAAGGCAATGGCCGCCAAGATTCCCGCCACGATCGACGCCTGGCGAGAGCGGCAACAGGACCAGGTGACCACCGGTGACGATGGGGTGGCGGCCACCCGCTATCGGCCGCACGGGGTGCTGGCCGTCATCGGGCCCTTCAACTTTCCCGGTCACATTCCCCAGGGGCACATCGTGCCGGCGTTGCTGGCCGGTAACACCGTGGTCTTCAAGCCAAGTGAGTTCACACCGCTGGCAGGTCGGCGGCTTGCTGAAGTGTGGCAGCGAGCCGGCCTGCCGGCGGGGGTGCTGAATCTGGTGCAGGGTGGGCGAGAGACGGGAGCAGCGTTGACCACCCACCCCGGCCATGACGGCATCTTGTTCACCGGCAGCTATCGCACCGGTGTGGCCCTGCGGCAAGCCCTGGTGGCCGAGCCGGGCAAAATGCTGGCGCTGGAACTGGGCGGTAACAATCCGCTGGTGGTCCACGACGTGCAAAACCTCGACGCGGCGGTGCGGCTGACGATCCTGTCGGCCTATCTCACCGCCGGCCAGCGGTGCAGCTGTGCCCGACGGCTCGTCGTCACCGACTTTCCTGGCCGCGGGGCGTTTCTCGACCGGCTGGCCGCGACCATCGATACCATCCGCGTTGGCTTGCCGGAGGATCAGCCGGAGCCCTTCATGGGGCCGGTGATTCATGAGGCGGCGGCGGCGAGCCTGCTTGCCGCCCAGGCCGACCTGCTTGCCCGTGGCGGTGTGGTGATCAAAAGGCTACAGCCGCTCCGCGGAAAGCCAACGCTGCTCGCCCCCGGGCTGATCGACGTGACCGATGTAGCTGACCGGCCTGACACCGAATGGTTCGGGCCGCTGCTGCAAGTCATCCGGGTGCCCGATCTCGACGCCGCTATTACCGAGGCCAATCGAACCGCCTATGGCCTGGCGGCCGCCCTGCTCTGCGACAAACGGGCCGACTACGAGACATTTCGCCGTCGGGTACGGGCGGGACTGATCAACTGGAACCGGCAGACGACCGGCGCCAGCTCACGGCTGCCGTTCGGCGGCCTCGGCCACAGCGGCAACCACCGGCCGAGCGGATTCCATGCCATCGACTCCTGTAGCCATCCGGTGGCATCGTTGGAGCAGGAGCGGCTGGCCCTACCGCCAGCAGTGCCAGGGCTCGAATCGGCGGCCGGCAGCAGCCGCGGCCCAGGACGGGACCGCTGTGGAGGACGATCCCGACCGTCATCAGGTCGAAGGGCACGTGATTGATGGCCGAGACATCGGCGTCTGAGATCCGGGGGACAATCCTTTGCGAACAGCCGGCCCGCAAGTTGACGAAAGATGTACTTGCGTATATACCTTTAGGCGAAGCTCTAGCAGCCCGTGGACAAAGTGATCCGCCGCTGGATGCGGCGGCAGCGAACCCCGAAAAACCTCGGCTTTTTTGGGGTTCGCATTCGTGGAAAAAGGCCATGGAAGGCTTTTTCCACAGACAGCTAGTGGTTGAAACATCGGCAGGCAGACTTTCATGGCGACCGCGACTTCCACCGTTAAGTTCACGACCAGCCAATACGATCTGATGATCGACGCGGGCGTATTCGCCCGCCAGCTCGCGGCTGACGCATCATCTGCCGAGCCAGCGCGAGTCGAACTGATCGAGGGAGACATCATCATGATGAGCCCGATCGGCTCGCGGCACGAGGAGGTTGTTGATCGGCTGAATGAATGGAGTCACGCAGCGGTGGACCGCCGGGTGGCCCGCGTCCGCATTCAGCAGTCACTCGGCATTCCTGGCCAGGAGAGCGTCCCCCAGCCCGACGTCGCCTGGGTCGAGCCACGGGACTATGCCGCTCAACGTCCAGATGCCAGGAATACCCTGTTGGTCATCGAGGTGGCTGAGACCAGCCAGCAGTATGACCTTCACGAGAAGGCGGCGGTCTACGCCGCTGGTGGCGTTCCCGACTATTGGGTTGTGGACGTGGCAAACGAGACTGTTCATCTGCTTCGAGGCCCCGTCGGCCCTGCCTATGCTGAACGGCAGACGGCCGGCCGGGGAGATGTCATTGCACCGCTGGTGCAACCCGAAGCAACACTTGCTGTCGATTCGCTCTTCACCAGGCGCCGTTGACACAAGCGTTCACCAGCAAGCAAACCGTGGCATCACTGCCGTGTGTTCCCCGGGGGCCCGACTGACGGCACAGCATCGCGATGCGAGATGCCACCGACTCAATCACCGTTGAACTGAACCTCGACGGACTCGTCGGGCCGACGCACCACTACGGTGGGCTCGGGGTCGGCAATCTCGCCTCCCAGCGGCATCGGCACGAGGTGGCCAACCCCCGGGCGGCTGCCCTCGAGGGAATCGCCAAGATGCGGCTGCTGGTCAGCCTTGGCATTGCCCAAGGGGTGC
>CALAZQ010000063.1 GCA_937926325.1 uncultured Planctomycetaceae bacterium
CCGGCATACATGCCCCGGACCTGCGGGACCGTCACATGTGACTCATCGACGAAGAACAAAAACTCTTTGGGAAAATAATTGAACAGCGTGTCGGGCGTGCTGCCCGGCGGTCGGCCCGAGAGGGGCCGGGAGTAGTTTTCGATCCCCGGGCAGAAGCCCGCTTCGAGCAGCATTTCGATGTCAAACTTGGTGCGGGCGGAGAGCCGCTGAGCCTCCAGCAGTTTGCCCTGGCTTTTCAGCTCCTCGAGCCGCTCCTCCAGCTCCCGCCGAATCTCCCCCACCGCCGCCTTGATCCGGTCCTCCGGCATGACAAAGTGCTTGGCCGGGTAGAAATAGGTCTCGTCCTTGCGGGCTGCGATCTCGCCGCTGGTCGGGTGGGTGACAGCGATCGACTCGACCGTGTCGCCCCAGAATTCGATCCTTGTCGCCAGTTCTTCGTAGGGAGGCCAGATATCGACAGTGTCACCCCGGACTCGAAAGCGGCCCCGCTCCAAGGCCATGTCGCTGCGTTCGTACTGCACCGCCACCAGCTGGCCGAGCAGGTCATCGCGGGACATCGGCACGCCGGTGGCGATCCGGATGACCATCGCCCGGTAGTCCTCCGGTGAACCGAGGCCGTAGATGCAGGAGACACTCGCCACCACGATCACGTCGCGGCGGCTGACCAGGGCGCTGGTGGCCGCCAGCCGGAGCCGGTCGATCTCTTTGTTGATCGCCGCGTCCTTCTCGATGTATATGTCCCGCTGGGGAATGTAGGCCTCAGGCTGGTAGTAGTCGTAATAGCTGACGAAATAATGGACGGCGTTGTGGGGAAAAAAATCGCGGAACTCGGCGTAGAGCTGGGCGGCGAGGGTCTTGTTGTGCGACAGCACCAGCGTTGGGCGACCGACCTGGGCAATCACGTTGGCCATCGTGAAGGTCTTGCCGGAGCCGGTCACACCCATCAGCACCTGCGAGTCTGCCCCCTCGCCAACCCCCTGCACCAGGGTATCGATCGCAGCCGGCTGGTCTCCCGCTGGCGGATAGGGAGCGACCAGTTCGAAGACCCCGGGGTTGAGCGGTGGTGATGGGCGGCGGGGCATTTCATGAGCCTCGGTCGGGCTGGGGAGCAATGGGACGAATGAAGGGACGAATCTGTTCCAGGGTGACCGGGCCGATTCCGCTCACCCGGGCGATGGCGGCAATGTTCGGGAAGGGGCCATGCTGCTGTCGGTGGGCGACGATTCGCCGGGCCATCGTCGGTCCGATCCCCGGCAGCTGCGACAGTTCCGCAGCGGCGGCCGTGTTGATGTCGAGGCTGAAGCGGATCGTGGCCGGTGGGGGCCGCTCATGATCGACCAGCGGCTCCCGCCGGACCAGCAGCCAGGCGGTCATGGCCAGCAGGCCGAGGCCGGCAAGACCGGTCAGCAACAGCTGACCGGCAGATGACGGGGGGCTGAGGCCACCGGCTGGGCGATCTGAGACTGGAGAAACCACCGCGTGCAGTCCGCGAAGATGGGGGCCAAGGATTCAAAAGCAGGTGACCGAGATTGGGCAGGGTGACCGCCATCTGGCTCGATCAGCAATCTGTATCATACGGGCTTTCCGCCCTCGTTCCCCGGGAGTTTCTTGATGACCCCGCCTCCCCCGCCGGCTGTTCCACCGCCTCGTCGTGATCACCGGCAGTTGCACTGGAACCGGCAGGTCGAAGCGTCCGTGCGGCGGGCGGTCGGCGGCTGGCTGCGGGAGGACCTCGGCTTCGAGGCAGATTGGACCAGTGTTGCCCTGGTGCCGGCAGCGGCAGTCGGCAGCCTCTCGGTGGTGGCCCGCCGGCCGGGTGTGATTGCCGGGCTGCCGGCGGCCGGCCTGATTGTCGCGGAGGCCGATGCTCAGCTGGGCTGGAAGCCGATCGTTGCCGATGGCGATCGGGTTGAGCAAGGCACGGTGGTGGCTGAACTGGCCGGGCCGATCAGATCCATATTGCAGGTCGAGCGGGTGCTGCTGAACCTGCTCGGTCGGCTCTCCGGGGTGGCAACGGCGACGCGGCAGCTGGTCGATGCGGTGAGCGGAACCGGCTGCCGGGTCTATGACACCCGCAAGACCCTGCCCGGCTGGCGGCTACTCGACAAGTACGCCGTCGGCTGCGGCGGGGGCTCGACCCATCGGCTCGGGCTCTACGACGCGATTTTGATCAAAGACAACCATCTCGCGGCTGCGGCCGTTAAGGGCATCACTCCTGCGGAGGCCGTCGCGCGGGCCCGAGCGTTCATTACCGCGAGCTTTCCACCCGCGCGGGCGGCCACGATGGTGGTCGAAATCGAGGTCGATACGCTCGAGCAGGCAGAGGAGATATTGAACGCTGGAAGGGCTGAGACCCTGCCGGACATCATGCTGCTGGACAACATGTCGCTAGCAGTGCTGCGGGAGGGTGTCAGGCTGCGGGATAGTCTGGCAGCGGACGTGATCCTCGAGGCCTCCGGCGGCATCACGCTTGAAACCGCGGCAGCGATCGCCGCCACCGGCGTGGACCGGATCAGCACCGGCATGCCGACGCACGCAGCCGCCTGGCTCGACATTGCCCTCGACTGGCCATGAGACAGGCGGTCGTTGGGACCAAGGGGCAGCGTCGTCAGACGCCCATCAGCCGGTTCCGCTTCATCCGGCGTTCGGCTCGCAGGCGGGCCCGCCGCTTGGTTTCACTCGGCTTCTCAAAGAATTCCCGCCGCCGCATCTCTTTCTTGATGCCGCTGCGCTCAACCAGTTTGCGGAAGCGGCGGACCGCCTCTTGAATGCTTTCGCGATCGCGTACCGTCAGTTTGACCATGAAGACCTACTGTTACCTTTTGTGCTTGTGTGAACCTGTGAGTGGGCAGACACCGACCGCCACGCCCGATGGCGGGGCAGTGGTCAGCCCGACTGAGAGTCCCGAAGTGTAGCAGAATTTTATTTCTGGCGCCTATGCGGGGGCGGTGGCAGGCCCACCAGTTGGCAGTTGGGGGGCTGGCGGGGGCCGTTCCCGGCTACACTGCGGCGGCGACCGCCTGCTGCGGCCGGGGCCGCTTTTCGAGCGAAACAGGCGGAAAACATGAACCAAATGATCAGCGACGGGCTGGCGTCGGTCGTTGGCTGGAACGACGCCGAGTCTTCCCGGCAGTTGCTGGCGGCCGTTGCGGCGGTGCTGCTCTTTGTGGCGACAGCGCCGCGGGGTCGCCGCTGGCTGGCCCGGGGGTCGGTCATTCTGCTGGCCCTCTGCCCGCTGCCGGCGGTGATCGCCCTGCTGTTCCCTTCGGCGACGGGGGCTGATGGGTTCGCCCTCCAGACCATGCGGTTCCTGGTGCTGGCCTCGTTGCTGCAGTCATTGCTGCTGCTGCTCGTGGTCTCCGGCTGGGAGCGGATCGGCCGGCCGCTGCCGAAGATCTTTCTCGACGTCCTGCGAATCGGCCTGACGGGCGTCGCCCTGATCACCGTGCTCTGGGAGGCGGGAGCGGGGGCGGGTGATCTGTTTGCCGGTTCGGCCGTGGTGACCGCCGTGCTCGGCTTTGCCCTCCGGGACACCCTCGGCAACATCTTTGCCGGGCTGGCCATTCATGCGGAGCATCCCTTTGAGGTCGACGACTGGATTCAGTACGACGACAATCCTGCCCACGTCGGCAAGGTGGTCGAGATCAACTGGCGGGCCACCAAGGTGATCACCCTCGACCTGGCCTACGTGATCATTCCCAACGGCCAGCTGGCCCAGGCTTCGATCCGCAACTTCACCAAGCCCGACCCCTGGTCCCGCCGCAGTCTGTTCATCACCGCACCCTACGAGGTGCCACCCCAGCGGGTGCAGGCGATCATGCTCGAGGCGATCCGCGGCAGCTTCGGGGTGCTCGACGAA
This sequence comes from uncultured Planctomycetaceae bacterium, assembly GCA_937926325.1. Taxonomy (GTDB): domain Bacteria; phylum Planctomycetota; class Planctomycetia; order Pirellulales; family UBA1268; genus UBA1268. Next base: position 3,860 of record CALAZQ010000063.1, read on the forward strand.
CCGCCACCGTCGGTGGTCACCAATGCTTTCAACGACCGGGGCATCGAGTATTGGGTGCGGCTGTTTACCACCGAGTTCGGCCGGCGGGATCGGGTCGATGGCATGGCCCGTGACCGGATCTTCTATGCCCTGGCCCGGCATGGAATCCGTCTGCCGGTGGCGACCCATCAGGTAAGGCTGACCCAGTTGCCACCGCAGGCCGAGCTTCCCCGCGAAACGGTCGTTGCCGAGCGGGCGGCCCGGCTTGAGGCGGCCGGCGTGCTGGGCGTGCTGACGCCTGAGCAGTTGCAGCGGTTAGCGAGTGATCATGAGGAACGAACCTACGCCGCCCACGAGCCGATCGTCCGGCAGGGAGAGGCCGGCAACAGCATGTTCATCATCACGGCGGGTCGGGTGACAGTCTCGGTTCGCACGGCCACGGGGCAGGCCGTGCCCGTCCGAGAGCTCACCATTGGCGACTATTTCGGTGAGCTTTCGTTGCTGACCGGATCGCCGCGGTCGGCGACTGTGACGGCCGAAACCGAAACCCGGGTGATTGAGGTGGGCTGTGAGGCGTTCCAAAAGATCCTGCAGGAGCAGCCCGAGTTGGTCGATCGCTTGGGCAGTGAAATGGAGCAGCGGCTGCTCGAGCGGGAAAAGGCGGTTGCGGGGGCCGAGCAGACCTCAGCCGACGGCGGCCGGCCCGATCTGCTGACCGCCATTCGGGAATTTTTCGGTATTGTCTGAGGGACACGGCATCCTGCGGGCGAGCCCCTCAACGAAAGTGATCTGCCATGCGGATTGAACTGCTGCCGTCGAGCCAGCCTGCCAGTGACCGGCAGTTCCTGGTCAGCTATCTGATCAACGACGCCGTGGCGGTTGATGCCGGTTCGATCGGCCTGCTGGCCGATCTTGATCGACAGCAGCGGGTGGAGCACGTCTTTATCACCCACCAGCACATCGATCACATCGCCACGCTGCCGATTCTGCTGGAGAACGTCTATGAGCCGGGCCCCAAGAGCATCGAGGTGCTGGCCGACCCGCAGGTGCTTGGCTTCCTGCACAACGATCTGTTCAACGGCAGGGTCTGGCCCGACTTTCTGGCCCTTTCAACGCCTGACGATCCTTTCCTGATCACGACGCCATTGGTAGCCGGGCAGCCGGTTGAGCGGGCGGGGCTGACCCTCACACCGGTGCCGGTCTCTCATGCCGTGCCGACCCTCGGCCTGATTGTTGACGATGGCCGGTCGGTGGTCGCGTTTCCGTCCGATACGGGGCCGACGGTCGAGTTCTGGCAGCAGCTGGCCGCAGTCGAACGGCTGCGGGCGGTCTTTCTCGAGGTCAGCTTTCCCAACAGCCTGGCGGGTCTGGCCGAGGTCTCGGGCCACCACTGCACCGCCAGTTTCGCCGCCGAGATCGCCAAGCTCGATCTGCCGGTGCGGTGGATTGTCGTCCATCGCAAGCCACGCTACGCCGACGAGATTGCTGCGGAGATTGCCGCGCTGGGGCGGA
>CALAZQ010000064.1 GCA_937926325.1 uncultured Planctomycetaceae bacterium
GGCGGAAGGGGGCCCGGATCGACGCCGCCTGCGGCCAGCTCCGCCGCCTCGCTGCCTCACACTAGGCGGCCAAAGATGATTACGGCCAGGAGCACCACGCCGAGGATGCCGACCAGCCAGATCGCCCATTCGACGGTCGCCCACCAGATGGCGGTCGGGGCTTCATGGTGCGTGGCGGCAAAGACATAGCTCGCCGCCGCGATCAGCGGCAGGCTGAACAGCAAGAGCGGCACCCGGTCGAGCAGCAGGGCGATGAGCAGTGGTGAGGGAACCATCAGAAGTCTCGCGAACGTGCAGGGTCAGCCGGGCTGATTGGCGTTGGATTCGGCAGCTGCCTGCTGGTCCTCGTCAGCCGGCTCATCAGATTTTTTCTTGTGCTTGTCCTTCGGCGGATGCATCGGGCCGGCCCAGGCGTCGTAGATCAGCAGCAGGTTGAGCATGCCTGCCACCACCGTGTAGAGCGTGCCGAGTTCAAAGAATCGCCCCAATTCATGGTGCCACATCGAAATCTGGTCGGCCCGGAACTGCCGATAAGGGGGACGGTCAAAGAAATCGCCCTCTTCCAGATAGCTGTCTTGCTGCACCAGCCGCTCGGCATAGCGGCGGGAGACGAGCTGGCCGTCGTGCAACGGTGGCGCCAGCCAGCCGCTCAGCCAAAAGGGCTCGCGGGATGGCCCATTGATGGCCATCGACTGAATCACCGCCGGGATCGCCACCATGCCAATGCCGGCCTGGGGTACGAACCACCAGCGGGTGTCATCCTGTCGCCAGGAGGCATAGACAACCCGGCCACTGCCCAGCCAGATGCCAAGCAGAAAGATCACCGTCACCACCCCCATCGAGATCGCCCCCTTGCGGGTGCGGCCTTGATAGAGATGACCGAGGCCCGGCACCAGCCAGGCCAGCATGGCTGCCAGTTCGGGCTGCTTCAGATCGATCGCGGCGCCATCGTCGGGTGAAACGGCAACGATTCGCCGGGCCGGCGGCGGTGCCGGGCGTTCTTTGCGTTTGGCCAAGGCGTCATTCCGGGACGGTAACAGATGAATCTACCGATCGTATCGTACGGCAGGGGGTTCATGGTATCGGACGAGGCTAACAGACGGTGGATAAAGTCTGCCGTCGCACGATGCGGCGATCGGCAACTCCGAAAAACTTCGGCGTTTTCGGATGTTGCCCGAGCGGACTTTCGTTTGCCCGCATTCGTGGGCGAGGACCATGGATGGCAATGGTGTTCAGCACCAATTTTGCTGCCGTGGTTTTGCAGCGCAGAGGCCTTCTTTTGTTCTCCCTCTCCCTCTGGGAGAGGGTCGGGGTGAGGGTGCTTTTGTCGAATGTGACGCAGCGAAGGGCACCCTCACCCGGCCTTCGGCCGGCCTCTCCCAGAGGGAGAGGCCAGAGACAGTTCTCTCTCTGTAACGCCCAGGCCGTGCCGAACAGCATTGCCATGAATAGCTTTTTCAACAGACCGTCAGCCGTCCTGGAAGAGCCGACGCACGGCGCGGACCCGCGGCCGTGAGATGCCAGAGGCGGAGCCCTGATGAAAGGTCGGCGCGGCTGCCGCAACGGCGACGGGATCGGCTGGTGCCAGTTCCCGCCAGACCCGCTCAACCGTGGAGGCATCGACACCGGCCAGCCCGTCGCCCGCAGCGGCCGCCAGGGCCAGATGGGCCAGCCGGCTGACCAAACGGGGCAGGCCTTCGGCAAACCGGGTCAGCGTCGCCACCGCGGCGGGTGAAAAAATCGTTGGATCACCACCTGCCCTCGTAATCGCCTCGGCCAGAAACCGGCCGACATCGGCCTCGCTCCAGGGCTCCAGGGGAATCCGCATCGCGGCCTGGTTCCGCAGGCTGTCGGGCAGATTGCCGACCGTGGCCCCGGTGGCTGTGCCCACCACCAGCGTCCAGGCAAACCGGGGCTCGGCACTGCCGATCAGCCGGCTGAGGCCCGCCACCGCATCGGCCGGTGCCTGGTCGAGGTCATCGACCACGAGTACGGTCGGCCGCTCCAGCAGCCGATTCTCCCGCAGCCGGTTTTCCAGCTTCTGCCAGGCACTCGTCGGCTCGACGCGACTGGCATGGTCAAGGGGCAGCCGTTCCAGCAGGAGGTCGAGCCATTCCCCCGGCGGCACCCCCCGCAGTGAGACCAGCACCGCCTCGGCACCGAGGCCACCCAGCCGGCGAACCGCCATCGTCGCCAGGTGGCTTTTGCCAACCCCGGCGGCACCGATCACGAGGGCAAACCGTTGCCGCTCTTCGAACAGCCACTCCAGCCGGGCCAGCACCTCGTCCTGCGGTTGCCCGCAGCAGAAGGCCACAGGCGCCAGGGTGGCCTCGAACGGCGCGGCCGTAAAGTTCCAAGGGTTTCGTACCATAGCCAAAAGCGTACGCCTTTCCCCGCGGCAGCGTCAGCATCACTTTCCCGGCCAATGGGGCCACTTTGTCGATGAGCCAGCGTTATTTTCTCACCACCCCCCCCACCGGGAACCGGGCATTTCTGGAGGGCGACGAGGCCCGCCATGTCGCCCGCGTGATGCGGGCCCGGACCGGTGACAGCCTTGAAGTCTTTGATGGCCAGGGGCGGTGGTGGACCGCAACCATCACCGAGATCGACCGCGGGAAGGTCGAACTGGAACTCGGGACAGGGAGCAGTGAACCGACTGCGGCCGGCGGCCGGCTGACGCTTGCGGTGGCCCTGCCGAAGGGTGACCGTCAGAAGTGGCTGATCGAAAAGCTGACCGAGCTTGGCGTTGAGCGGCTCGTTCCCCTGCAGACAACTCGCGGCGTGGCCGAACCGACCGCAGCGGCCATTGAGCGGCTGCGGCGGGGAGTGGTCGAGGCTTGTAAACAGTGCGGCCGTTGCCGGCTGCTGGAGATCACTGCGCCCGGCACACTCCAGTCGATCGTCAGCCTCGCGCCACCGGCCCGGCGGCTGCTCGCCGATCCAACTGGTCGACCGCTGGCCGCAGCAGCCACCCCGACCGGCGGCGACCTCCTTGTCGCCGTCGGCCCGGAAGGGGGCTTTACGGCGGAAGAGGTCGCCGCCGCCGAGGCGGCCGGCTTCCGGCGGGTATCACTGGGCCCACACATCCTCCGAATCGAAACTGCCGCCATCGCCATGGCCGCGGCCTATAGGCTCACTTGATCGCCAAACGCGCGGGTGCCGAGGGCCTTGAACAGCTCATAGGAGATATCATCGGCCACGAAGTGGGTTGACCCATCGCAGAGCAGAAAGACCACGCCGCCGTAGTGGCTGCTGCTGAAGTGGACGATGTGGTTGGTGTGGTTGGGCGTCTTACCCGCCATCATGCCACTCTGGCCGACATGGCCCAGCACCAGTGAGCCCGGGCCCTCGGTCTTCATCGGCATACTCGCCATGCCGGCGTTCCGGTTCACCCCCGGCACCGCCGCGTACCAGGTGGTGTTGGCGGCATAGGGCCCCTGGTCGAAGAACTCGTGGACGTGCTTGCGCTCGCCCACGCAGATCGTCTTGGAGAGGCCGTCGGTGATGTGCTTGAAGCGAATGGCACTGTTGCGAAAGAAGACGCCGTTGCCCTCGCCGGCCTCGGTGGTGACGTTGTTCCAGCCGAGGATGGCGGCATAGTTGGAACTCGGCAGGGTCACGGCGCTGCCATTATCGACCTCAAAGGTTGCTGGCGGGGCGTCGGTCGGGCAGCGATAAACGTTCAGCGACGCTGCTGCCGCCGCCGTCTCGTTCGCGGTGCCAGCTGCTTCAAGTGACTGGTCGATCGCGGCGAAGACCGTGTTCTCCTCCAGGTAGGGCAGGATCAACAGCCCCCAGGCATAGCCCTTTGAGGTCTCGCTGGAGGAATCGGCGTCAGCCGCCACGCCCGGCGAGACATAGCCAGCCGGCAGTTTCTTTTTGGCATCGTGGTGGCTGTGCATGGCCAGGCCAAGCTGTTTGAGGTTGTTGGTGCAGGCCATCCGCCGGGCTGCCTCGCGGGCCTGCTGCACCGCAGGCAGCAGGAATCCGACCAGCACGCCGATGATGGCGATGACGACCAGCAATTCGATCAGGGTAAAGGCACGACGTGCCCGCAGAATGGACATAGGATGCTCCTCGAAAAGATGTGGGCAGCCACAGCCATGCCGTCGGTGGACGATCCACCGATCAGCCCATGACCGGGCGAAGGGCTTCGAAACGAAAACCTTCAGCCCACGCGGGGAGGAGGAGCGGCGGGCGCAGCCCGCTCGCCGGGGAACGTGGTATCGCGCAGCGAAAGCAGTTCCGGTGGCCAGTCGCCGCAGGCTACTGCCGTCACGGCCGGCGGTGGCAGGCAGGTTGCCGCGGCCAGCCACTCTGTCAGCAGGCCACCGCAGGCCAGCAGCGATTTCAGCACGACCGTGCGGGCTGACACCGGCACCACGGCCACGTCAGCGGTGGCCGCGTCCGACTCAGCCGCGGTCACCTCCGGCTCAGCGGCAGCCTCTCCAGCCGCCGCCAGGTAGTCGTACTCAAAGCAGACGTCGCTGAGATCTTCAACCGCGGCAGTCGCACAACAGCCGCTGGCTGTGGCAGCCGCCGGGCCAGCGGCCCGCTGCTCGAGCGCCAGCAGCACACCGGCAGTCACGCCATTGGCCCGGGCCCAGGCAAGCGTCTCTGCCGGGCTGCGACAGCAGCAATCGGTGAAGCACTGCTGGGCCGAGACGCAGCCACAGGGGGTATCCATGCAGGGAAAGGGCGTCGAACGGTCCTTGCTCGCCAGCCGCTTGGCCGCAGCAGCCGACTGACCCGCCGCCGGACCAAAGCCTCCCAACGGCAGTCCGGAGACAACCAGGGCGTAGCCAAATATCGCGCACCAAGTCGCTAGCCGCTGCTCAACCATGCTCCGCTTTCGCATGGCGTCAGTCTAAAACTGAGATCGACCGCACTCAACACACAACGGCCGGCTCTTCAAGCCAGCCGTGCGATCGCCGCTGCCAGCTCGTCAGCCGCTGCGGCCCGACCGGTGGCGGTCGCCTCGAGGCCGACCCAGCCGCGATAGCCCCGCTCCTCCAGCGTCGCCAGCACCGTGGGCAGATCGACCTGACCGGTTCCCAGCGGCACCGCCCGGCCATGGCCGGCGAAGGCTCCGGGTACCGCATCGGTGGCATGGACGAACCCGAGGTCAGCCGCCAGCGTGGCCGCAGCGGCGGCAGGGTCATGGCCATGCACCAGCAGGCCGCCGGTCACCAGGTCGAGCTGCAGACTGCCGGCCGGCACTGCCGCCAGCACCCGCAGCAGCTCCTCCGGGTCTGCCTGACTGGCCTCAGCACAGAAGATTGCCCCGGCCTGCTGACTGGCCCGGCCGATGTCGGTAAGCACGTCAATAAGCAGCTGCCAGGCGGGGGTATCGGCCGCCGGAATCTCACCCAGCCGGCCCAGCACCGCCGCCGCGCCGAGCCGCCAGGCCTGGGCCAGGGCCCGCTTGGTCGCCGCCACCCGGGCCTCCAGCCGGTCTTCCTCCGCATAGCCACCCCGGGTCGGAAAGGCGACAGCGGCCACCCGCAGGCCGGCGTCGTCGAGCCATTTCCGCAGCTGCCGGATGCCGGTGTCGGTGAGCGCCAACAGGTCGATGCCGTGCCGGCCGTCGATTTCAATGCCGCCAACCCCGAGGTCGCGGACGGCGCTCAGGGCCAACCGAAAGTCGCTGCCCAGCGGCAGCAGCGGCACGCAGATGCGACTCGGTTCCATTGCTCAGTCACTCACAGAAGGAAACAGCGTCGCCACCCGAAGCCATAACGGGGCTGGGTTTTTCACGGACATCGCCCGCGAGGCAGTGTATCCTGCCAGGTGATGCCAACGCTCGCCGATGTGATTGCCGAACTAGAACAGCTGGCTCCACCCCGGCTGGCCGCCGACTGGGACAATGTCGGCCTGCTTGTCGGCACCAGCCGCCCGAATGTCGGTCGGCTGATGACCTGCCTGACCCTGACGCCCACGGTCGCCCGAGAGGCGGTAGCGGGGCAGGCCGACCTGGTGGTCAGCCACCATCCGTTACCGTTTCGGCCGGTCAACCGGATCACCGACGACACCGCCACCGGCACGGTGCTGCTGGAATTGCTGGCGGCGGGCATCGGCGTCTGGAGCGGCCATACCGCCTGGGACTCAGCCGCCGGTGGCATCAACGCGTTGCTGGCGGAGCACCTGGGGCTGGCGCATGTCGGGCCGATCGAGCCCGACGAGGCCTCACCCGACATCGGCTTCGGCCGGATGGGCTCGGCTCCGGCTGGCCACACCGTGGCCGAGCTGGCCCGAGGCCTGGCCACCACGCTTGGCTGCCCGGGCTGCCAGCTTGCCGGTGACCCCGCACAGCCTGCCGGCAAGGTCGGCATCGTCTGCGGCAGTGGCGGTGAAAGCGTCGCCGCCGTAGCCGCAGCCGGCTGCCAGACCCTGGTGACCGGTGAACTCAAACTGCACAACGCCCTTGAGGCCGTCGCCTCTGGTCTGGCGGTCATCGCGGTGGGTCACCATGCCAGCGAACGATTTGCCATGGAGGTGTTGGCCGACCAGATCGCCGCCAGCCTGCCCGACCTGCACTGCTGGGCCAGCCGTACCGAAGCCGATCCGCTGGTCTGGCTGCCCACTGCCCGCTGAACCTCATGCCGGGCCGCGGTCCGGCGGGATGAACCGATGAGTCGATTTCTGACCGCCCTGCCTGTCTACAACGAGAAAGACCACGTCAACCCGGTGCTCGATCAGGTTATCCGCCACGCCACCGATGTCCTGGTGGTGGATGATGGCTCGACTGACGGCACCTCCGAGCTGCTCGCCGCCCGGCAGTCCCAGCGGGGTGACATCAGGGTCATCCGCCACGAGACCAACCGGGGCTACGGCGCGGCGCTCGCCACCGCCTTTACTACCGCGCTGGCACCACGCGCCGACGACGGCCGCTGGGCGGGCCTGGTGACGATCGACTGTGATGGGCAGCACCAGCCGCAGCTGATTCCATCGTTTATCGCGGCTATCGGCGACGCCGACCAGCCGAGCATCGACATCGTCAGCGGCAGTCGCTACCTCAAGCAGTTTCCCGGTGACAGCCGGCCTCCCGAAGGCCGCCGACAGATCAACCAGCAGATCACGGCAGAGATCAATCAGCGGCTGGGCCTGTCACTCACCGACGCCTTCTGTGGCTTCAAGGCCTACTCCCGGCGGGCCCTTCTGGCCCTGCCCGTTACGGAACCCGGCTATGCAATGCCACTCGAGGTCTGGGTGCTGGCGGCGGCGGCGGGGCTGGTGATCGAGGAACTGCCGGTGCCGCTGGTCTATCTCGACGCCAGCCGCAGCTTCGGGGGAGCCCTCGACGACGGTGCCACCCGGCTGGCCCACTATCGCGTCGTCCTCGACCGTGCCACGCGGGCCGTGGCCGACCGTGCTGGCGAGACCGCGACGCTCGGGTATGGTGAGGGGCCATTCAAGCCAAAGGTCGATGCGTGAGCAGCCCGCCCCCTACGTACCAACGCAAGCACCGTCCGCCGGCAGCCTCCGGTGCGCGGCTGTTCGACCCGCCGCCGGTCGGCGGCCCCGACAACCCCGCCTTTGCTATCGAACAGCTGGTCGATAACAACCGACTGCTGCGGGCCGCCTTCGACACCCGCGTCGGCGATCTCAAGCTTTGGGAGCTGATCGCCGCCACCCGGCGAGAGCTGCTGACGGTGGCTTTTGAATACACCTCCAGCTACCGCGACGCCCACCGCCCCTCCAGCACCGCCGACTGGATCGCTGCGCCGATTATCATGGGGGGGCACCAGCCCGACCTGTTTCATCCGGGGGTCTGGCTGAAGAACTTTGCCCTCGACGCCTACGCCCGCCGGACCGGGGGCACGGCGGTGAACCTGGTGGTCGATACCGATCGCTGCAGCGGCACCAGCGTCGGGGTGCCGGTTGGCACGCCAGCCGCCGCCCGGCTCGAGCAGGTGCCGTTTGATCGTCCCGGACCGGCAATCGCTTGGGAGGAACGGGGCATCGACGATCCCGACTGCTTCCACAGTTTTGGCCAGCGGGCCAGCGACCTGCTCGCCCCGCTGGTGCCCGACTGCATCCTCCGGCGGTGGTGGCCGCTGGCAACTGAACGTGCCAGCGAGTGTCATCGGCTGGGCCTGGCACTGGCCCAGGCCCGCCATCAGTTGGAGGATCGCTGGGGCCTCGAGACGCTGGAGCTGCCGGTCAGTGAACTGATGCGGCTGCCGACCGTGATGGTTTTCATGGCCTGGCTGCTCGCCCGCAGCCGGGAACTGCACGATGCCTACAACGCCGCCCTGGCCAGTTATCGCCGGCGGCACCGGCAGCGGGGTCGGGCCCGGCCGATGCCCGACCTCGCCGAGCGAGTTATTGACTCGGCAGAAGGACCGTGGATTGAAGTCCCTTGGTGGATCTGGTCAGAGGATGACCTGCGGCGGCGACGGGTCTTTGCCAATACCGCCACGCCCGGCGTGCTGGCGCTTTCTGACATGGAGACCCTGCGGGTCGAACTGCCGATCTCGCTCGAGACATCGCCATCGAAGTGGGTCGATGCGCTCTCCCGCATGGAGGAGCATGCCCTCAGACTGCGGCCGCGGGCCATCGTCACCACGCTCATCGCCCGGCTGCTGGTTGCCGACGTGTTCGTGCATGGCATTGGTGGGGCGGCGTATGACGAAATCACCGACGACGTCGTCCGCAGCCTGACCGGCTGTGATCCCCCCCGCCATGCTGTCGTCTCCGGCACCCTGCGGCTGCCGCTGGAAGCGCGGTTTCCGGAACTCCTCAGTCGGCGACCGGCAACCGAACTGGCGAAAGTCCGCCATACAATCCGGGATCTCGAGTTTCACCCTGAGCGATACCTCGAGCCGCTCGCAGAGCAGTCCGAGACCGTCCGCGATCTCGTCACGGCCAAACAACGCTGGATTGAGACCCGTCCCACCCCGACGCTGTCGCGGCGACGCTGCCATGAAATTCGCGACGCGAACCGCAGACTGGCCGGCCATACTCGTCACCTCCAGCAGCAGTTGCTCGACAGTGTCGCGCCGCTCAATGCGGCCCTCCACGCCCAGCAAATCCTCACCAGTCGCGACGTTCCCTGGTGTTTTTTCCCGGAAAAAAAACTACGCGAGTTCCTGCTACTGGAAATCGATTGAGTTTCGGCATATCGTGTCGGCCAACGGAATGGGTTTGTAACTCCTACGGACAGGAGACGATATGCCGCCGGCTCGATCGCTTCGTACACAGCCGACCCGCATTTCCTCGCAGTCGCGGCAGCCTCGCCGCCCGTCACCCCGACGTGGCAGCCGGTCAGCAGCCACCAAGAGTCGGCCGGCGGTGAAGAAAAAAACCGGCAGTCGCTCCCGAGCCAGCAGCGATATGCAAGCCGTGGCGGTCGCAGCCCCGAAGAAGAAACCACGCAGCACCCAGGCTGCCGGCCGCAACAGTCGCTCTGCGGCGATTAGCACCATCGAAATCCGGCCCTCGGGCACGGTCTTCAGTCGCCGTTCTGGGAAAAAACGGCAGGCTGTCCATCATCTGCCCGAGCATCCGCCGGTTGACCTGACGCCTCCGGCCTGGATGTCCGAAGACTGCCGGGTGACGCCGGCCCGCGCCGGGGACCAGACCGAAATTCTGCAGCTGCTCTCGGGACTGCCGACGCCGCCATCGCGGGCTGAATTCCACGCAGCCGTCGATCATCCCGACCATGACTCGTCCAACCGACTGGTGGCCCGCCTGGCCGGCCGGATTGTCGGCCACATTGAAATCTCGCCCCGCACCATCATGGTGGGTGATGCCGCTGTCAAAGCGGCGTCACTCGACCGGGTCGCGATTCTGCCCGAGTGCCGTGGGGCGGGGCACGGCCAGCGGCTGGTGCAGGCGGCGGAACAGCGGATGCGGGAACTGGGCATCGTGGTGGCCTTCTCGCGAACCCGCATCGCCGCCTCGTTCCATGAACTCGGCTGGAGTGTGCTCGGCCGCGACTGTGCCACCCCGGGCCGGCCGACCGATATCCTCGCCCGGCTGCTCGACCTGCCCCAGCGGCAGGGGCCCGAGGTGACGATGCGGCAGTGGCGGCATGTGGAACTGCCGGCCATCCTCCGGATCTACGAACAGAATGCCGGCCGCTTTGTGGGACCGCTGGCTCGCAGCGAGGTCTACGCCCGCTGGCTGATCAGCCGGGGGGCATTCGATTCGATCATCGTCGCCCTGCAAGGCAACGACCGCTATGACCTGCATGAGACGACCGCCAAGATCGTCGGCTATTGCATTCAGTCGGGAAACCGGGTGCTCGAGGTGATGGCCGACCCCGACTACCGTGGGCTTGAGCAGGAGATTCTCGCCCGGGTCTGTGCTGAGGCGATTGAGAACGACCGGCAAGAGCTGGTCTATGAGTCGAGCCCTGCCGATCCGCTGCACCAGGCCGTGGTGGGTCCGCTGACAGACGAGCAGCCGAGCGGCCGTACCGTGCCGCAGGACCGGATGATCGTCGCCAAAGTCTTCGATCCAGAGGAACTGCTGACCACACTGGCGCCGACCGTAGCCGGCCGGGTGGCAGCGGCCGGCATCCGCGAGCCGGTCGAACTCGGCTTCGACAATGACCAGTTCCGCGGGTCGATTACGGTCACTGGTGGCCGGGGGCAAGAACCCCGTGCAGCCGTCATTCACCCGGGTCGGGTCGGCCGCAGCTACCTGAAGATCGCTGATGACGAGTTTGCCCGGCTGCTGCTGGGCCAGTGCGATCCGCTCGAGGCCGTCACCGCCGGCCGGCTCGAGGCCTCAACTCAGATGGCCCAAAAGCTGGCTGAGCAGCTTTTTCCGCGGCTGCCGCTCTGGTGCCCGATGTGGGACGACCTGCCGGCGTAGGGGGCAGCACCGGCTTCTGGGTGCTACGATGGGTTCATGAGCACTGCCCCGCGATACGAGCCTCGCTACACCGTCGCCGACTATCGCCACTGGGAAGGCCGCTGGGAACTCTGGAACGGTTTTCCAGTGGCGATGACGCCGAGTCCATTCGGCCGTCACGCCAAGGCTCTGACCGACGCGGCGGCCGCCTTCAAGCAGGCTGTTGATGCTGCCCGGGCTGAGAGCGTCGGCTGCCAGGCCACGGTCCTGACCGAAATCGACTGGATCATTTCGACTGATACCGTTGTCCGCCCTGATCTTGTCGTTGTCTGTGGCGGGGTGCCCGAGCGGCATGTGGAGGCCGCTCCGGCAATCGTGGTTGAGATCCTGTCTGCCGCCACTCAGCAACGCGACCGCACCGTCAAGCGAGAGCTGTACCAGCAACAAGGCGTGGCCTGGTACGTCCTGATCGATCCTGACGCCGGCAGCATCGAGCTGTTGGAACTCGCCAAGGACATCATCCCGCCCAGCTGGCAGCCGAGGCCCGCCACCGGCACGGTGGCGATGAAGATCTGCAATCACTGCCAGCTTGTCGTTTCGCTCGCGGAGTTGGCCGACAGCCCGCAGGAAGCGCAGTAACGGGCGGTGGGGGTTCCAGCTTCCCCCCGGGCTCGCAACGGCAACACTCGTGTCAGCCAGCTGCTGTCGCCAGCCAGTCATCGGCCCAGCCGCGGACACCGTCGAGTCCCTTGCGGTGGCAGAAGTCGCCGAGGGTCTCGCCGGTTTGTCGCTCCGCCTTGAAGCAGGCCAGCACGGCGGTGATCTCGCGGGTGAGGTCCTCGAAGGGAACGACGTCCTTGTATTTCTCGTTGAGCCGGTCACCCAGCAGCCGCCCACCAAGGAACATCGTGTACTTGCCGGCGGTGCGGCCGACGATGCCGATGTCGGCGTTGTAGGGCCGGGCACAGGCATTCGGGCAGCCGGTCATCCGCAGGGTGAAGGCCTCGCTGGCCAGCCCCAGCTTGGCCACCTCAGGCTCCAGCTGGTCAATCAGCCCCGGCAACACCCGCTCACTCTCAGCCACCGCCAGCCCACAGGTCGGCAGGGCGACGCAGGCCATGCTCCAGCGGCGGAGCGTGGAGATTTCCTCGGAGGTTTTCACGCCATGCTCGTGCAGGATGGCAGCGATCCGTTCCCGAGCACCCGCTTCAAGATCGGTAAACAGCAGGCTCTGGTGGGCGGTGATGCGGACCCCGGGCTTGAGTTCGGTGAGGATCTTCCGCAGGGCCGTCTTCAGCTGAAAGCCTTCATGGTCGATGATGCGGCCGTTCTCGACATTGAGGCCATAGAAGAATTTTCCATCGCCCTGCTCAAACCAGCCGATGTGATCATCAAAGCCATGCACGTCGGCCTCGTGGCAGGGGGCCAGCGGCTTGCCGAAGTATTCCTCGACCTTGGCCCGGAAGGCCTCCAGGCCCATGGTGTTGATGGTGTATTTCAGCCGGGCCACCTTGCGGTCTGAGCGGTTGCCGAAGTCTCGCTGCACTTTGACGATGGCGATGGCAATATCGATGACGTCCTCCGGCGGCACAAAGCCCAGTCGCTTGGCCAGCGCAGGAAACGTCTTAGCCGCGCTGGGTGTCACGCCCATGCCGCCGCCGGCCAGCACGTTGTAGCCGAGGATTTTTCCGTCTTCGTGCACCGCCAGCAGGCCGAGATCGTTGGCATAGACGTCGGTGCAGTTGTCTTCCGGCAGGGCGAAGGCGGTTTTGAACTTCCGCGGCAGGTAGGTGGGGCCGTAGATCGGTTCAACCTCGTGGCCATTGACGCCACCGGCAGCGAGGGTTTTCTCGCCGGTCTCGTCGTCGGTCAGCCAGATTTCGTGATAGGCCGTGGTTCGTGGGGCAAGCGCCTCGGCGAGTTTCTCAGCCATCACCATCATCTCATCCCGGACCGGGTTGTTGCGGATTGGGGCCGGGCAGCACATCACATTCCGCTCGACATCGCCGCAGGCAGCCAGGGTGGTCAGCTGGATCTCGTTGATCTTCTGAATCGTCGCCTTGAGGTCGCCCTTGATGATGCCGTGGTGCTGGATGCCCTGCCGGGTCGTCAGCCGCACACTGCCGTTGGCGAGGTCGTCGCCCAGGTCGATCTCGGCCAGCATCTGCTCGGCGGTCAGCTTGCCACCGGGAATCCGGGTGCGAACCATGAACGAGATCTGCTTCTGGCTCTTCTCGCCGGCTTTCGCCTTTTTCTTATCGCGGTCGGCCTGCTGGTAGGTGCCGTGGTTTTTCAGCAGTTGCACACTGCCTTTGCCAAAGCCGTCCGAGCCATCAACGAGTTCCTGGGGAATCTCACCGGCGAGATAGTTGCTCTCGGTCTTGAAAACCTCGACGGCACTGGGCTTCGGGGTGGTTTCGTCTGGCATAGTTACTCAACGCATCCTGGTTCGAAAAACGATCCTCACTTACGAAGGATAGGGGATTTTCCGCCCGACGACGATGCCGCCGGAGGGGCGGTTGCGGAGGTCGTCGCGCCGCAACTGT
>CALAZQ010000065.1 GCA_937926325.1 uncultured Planctomycetaceae bacterium
CGACAGCCTTACTGGCACCAGCGGCACCGAAAACCGTCCGGTTGGCCGCAATGACAACTCCTGAATCATTCACCCAGCGACGAAACCACATTCATGCGACACAAAAACCCTGTCACCAATCCTGACTTTCTGCTGACGACCGATGCTGCCCGGCAGCTCTATGCAGCGGCGGCGGAGCAGCCGATCTATGACTATCACTGCCACCTTTCCCCGCAAGAAATTGCTGAGAACAAGTGCTGGGACAACCTCACGGAGGTCTGGCTTGGCGGCGATCACTACAAATGGCGGGCCCTGCGGGCAGCCGGCGTGCCAGAAAGCCACATCACCGGTGACGCCTCGCCACGCGAAAAGTTCCAGGCCTATGCTGCCACCATGCCGAGGCTGCTGCGAAACCCGCTCTGGCACTGGACGCACCTCGAACTTTCTCGAGTCTTTGGCATCGATGAGGTGCTCTGTGAGCAGACCGCCGAAGAGATCTGGCAGGTGGCCAACGAACGCTTGCAGACAATCTCCGCCCATTCCCTGCTGGCCCAGTTTCGGGTGGCGGTGATCGGCACCACCGACGACCCCTGCGATACCCTCGCTCAGCATCAGGCGATTGCCGCAGGTGACCTGCCCACGCGGGTCTATCCCGCCTTCCGGCCTGATAAGGCGCTGGCGGTCGATCAGCCGCAGGTCTTTGGGCCCTGGGTCGAGCGGCTGGCTGCGGCAGCCGGCACCAGCTGCGACAACTTCGACGGTTTTCTCGCAGCCATCGCCAGCCGGCATGAGTTTTTTCATTCGGTCGGCAGCCGGCTGTCCGACCATGGGCTCAACCACTGCTTTGGCCGTGGCGGCACCAAAGAAGAGGCCGCAGCCGTCTATGACGCAGCCCGTCGTGGCGAACCGATTGAGCCGGCAGCCCTCGAGGCCTACCGCGGCTACCTGATGGTCTTCTTCGGTGAACTCGATGCCGAGCGGGGCTGGGTCAAGCAACTGCATGTCGGTGCCCTCCGGAACACCAACAGCCGTGGCTTTGCCGCCCTCGGCCCAGACTCTGGCTATGACTCGATCGGAGACTTTCCCCAGGTGCGGCCGCTGGTGGCTTATCTCGATGAGCTCGACAGCCGCGGCAAGCTGCCCAAGATGGTGCTCTACAACCTCAACCCGGCAGACAACTATGGTGTCGCAGCAACCTGCGGCAACTTCCAAGGTGACGGCATCCGCGGCAAAATCCAGTTTGGCAGCGGCTGGTGGTTCCTCGACCAGCTCGACGGCATGCGGATGCAGATCGACACCCTCTCCCAAATCGGCCTGCTCTCAACCTTCGTCGGCATGCTGACCGACTCGCGGAGTTTTCTGTCGTACCCCCGGCATGAATATTTCCGCCGGCTGCTCTG
>CALAZQ010000066.1 GCA_937926325.1 uncultured Planctomycetaceae bacterium
CCTCAGGTGTCGCCTTCGTCTCGATGAGGCTTTTCACGACGCCCCCCTTTGTCAGCCGGTCGCGGACGGTGTCGCCCACGACCAGGTGCATCGCCTGCGACAGCGTGGGGTTTGATTTCGTTTCGCAGGCACAGATCGTGCCGCGGGTCGAGCGACCAAATGTGGCAAAGAACGGGTCGCCCACATGCGGGCCTTCGGTACCGCCGCTGGAGCGGGGGTAGTATTCCACCGCCTTCGTGCCAGCCGGCCAGTTGGGCAGATTACGCCGCACACCCGTCACCGCCACGACCGAATCGAGGAGCACGTCGGCTCGTAGCCGGCGAAGATGGGCGTGGGAAAATTGCCGCGTGTCGCCGGCGTTCGAAGGCGTCGGCTGCACCGAAAGCTGGTAGACCCGCGAGTTGCAGATGTCGCGGACAAACGCCCGCAGATCAAACTTCAATTCCACCAGCCGCTTGGAGAGCGCATCCAAGAGCGGAGCGTTCGTCGGCGGGTTGCTCACCCGCATGTCGTCCACCGGCTCGACGATGCCACGGCCGAGAAACTGCGCCCAGATCCGGTTGGCGAGGTTCTTCGAGAAGATCTCGTTGTCTGACGAGGTAAGCCAGGCAGCCAGCGCCGGCCGCGGATCGCCCTCGACGCCCACCGGCTCGACGGCGCCGAGCGTTTTCGCGTCGCGTGGCTTCCCGTCCACGGGATTGGGAACGCGGTTGGTTTCCTTCCAGTAAATCCGCTTCTCCCGCGGCTCGACACCCGGCTTCCACTTCACCCCCGTGAAAAAGCTGACGAACCCGTAGTAGTCATCCATCGTCCAGCGGTCGAAGGGATGGTTGTGGCACTCGGCGCACTGGATCTGCACGCCGAGAAACACCTGTGAGAAGTCGGCCGCCAGCTGCTTCGGCTCGGGCCGCGGCTTGTGGACGAGCATCGTGTAGAGGTTGGCCGGGCCGTTGACGATATTGGGCCCCGAGGCCGTCACCATCTCCTCCACGAACTGGTCGAGCGGACGATTCGCCCGCAACTGGTCACGGATCCAGGTGGCAAACTTGTCGGCCGCCTTGATGACCGTGCCCTGCGGCGCGTAGTTGCCGCCGATGATCCGCAGTCGCTCCCCCCAGAGCCCGGCCTGATAGTCGGCGAAGTCGGTCGTCGCGAGCAATTCGTCGATTTTCTTGGCCCGCTTGTCGGCCGACGGATCGGCCATGAAGGCCTCGTATTCTTCGACGGTCGGCGGCCGGGCGACGAGATCGAGCGTGACGCGGCGCAGAAACGTCTCGTCGTCGCACAGATCGGAAGGAACGATCCGCAGTTTTTCGAGTCGGTCGAAAACGAGCCTGTCGATGAAGTTGTTGGCGGGCGGATTCGGCCAGGAAAAACCCTCGGCGGGCGGTAGCACGATCACCTCCGCGCCGACGGTGAACCGACTGAACCGGGCGAACACGTTCGTGTCACCCGGCCCCTTGGCCGTCACGCGGCCATTCGCGTCGATGTCGGCCACGCTCGGATTGTTGGAGAAGAAGCGGGCGAGGTCGGTCACATCGCGACTGGAGCCATCGGAGTAGCTCGCTTTCACTCGAGCCGTTCCCTGACCACCGATCTTCGTGAAGACGACACTCTCCTTCGGGAGCGAAATGCCCGTCACCTCCGGCACGCTTCCCACGTCGTCCGGTGCTCCGGCCGCGATCCAGGTGGCCAGCGTCTTGTACAAGTCGCTGTCTTTCTCGAAGAGTTTGCCGCCGGTGTGCGGCACCGCGTTCGTGGCCTTGAGCAAGAGCAGGCTCTCGGTGGGCACCGCCGTGTTGACGCGGCGGCCGGGGATATCCTCGACCGTGCGGCGGTAGTCGCCGGCGGGGTCGTAGCCAAACAGGGAGAGCATGTAGCCGTCTTTCCCGCGGGCGGAGCCGTGGCAGGTGCCGGCGTTGCACCCAGCCCGGAAGAACACCGGCATCACGTCGCTACGAAAACTCGGCACGGCCACGGGCTCGGCGGCTGAGGCGAAGCCCGTGAGCGAGAACAGCACTGCGAAGGTCAGCGATAAATATCTCATGGTGTCATAACCTCGGGTCAATGCGAAGCGTGCCCTTGCCGGCACGTTGACGGATTTCTTGGCCGGCAACCTTCACAAGCAGTTCACATTCGAGGCCGTTGACAGCACCGAGCAACGCGTCGTCGCTGGCCTCAACCTCGAAGGCGATCTGCTTGGACTCTCTCGTGAACGTGGGCGGCGGCCCCACGACCACCACGCCCTTGGGGAGGCCCAGTAGCGTTGCCTCCGCCTCTCCCTCAAACGACGTCTTGGGCGTCACAGCGAACGCGACGGTCGCCCGTCCGCCGCGGCGGACGCTCGCGGGCGTACTCGCCAACTCCACGAATGGCTCGGCCACCTCGATCTCGATGAACTTCGACGAGACGCGGATCGCCCCGAAGCCGAAGTGCGAGTTGCCACCGACTGTTGTGGCCATCACATACAGGGGTCCCTTGCCAATCGGCGCGTTGCGATCGGCGGTGATGGTCAGGGTAGCCTCGGTGGCACCGGAGGGGATCAGTTCTTTGGGTGTCAGGCCGACGCCGTTCGGGCCGAAGTCGGCCTGAAACTCGACCGGTTCGTCGAAGCCCGGCCGCCGCGTGAGCTTCACAGGAATCGCCAGTTCACCCCCCCGCACCACCGGCACGGTCGGCTGCTCAAGATCGATCGCCATCGGGGCGGGCTCGGTGATCGCCATCGCAAACCGGTCGGTGCGGAGAATCCGCCATGCACTGCCATCGCTGTGATTCACGAACGGCACCGGCTGCTGGCAGCCGCTCTCGAGCTGTACGGCTGGATCGGCCGCCCGGGCCTCGAGCGTGATGATGGCCGAGCCCGGCTTCGCATCGGCGTCGGCGACGAGCTGCACCGGCCACCTCGGCATGCCATGCCGCTCGAGAATCGGGATTGCCGACACCTGCGGCGAGACCAGCCGCACGCCCTCGGGCAGGCCCTGCGCCACGATGTCAAACGGCCCCGCGTACGTCGTGCCCTGGGCCTTGGGGATATCAAGCGTCACCGTCCAACGCCCCCCTTGCGGCACGGCCAGGCCGGTCGACCGGGGCATTTCCGACCACGTATTGAAGCTCTGGCTCTGAGCCACGAAATACACCGCCTGCGGCGGCGTCTCGATCTCGATCCGGTAGATGGCGGTCGGCCCACCGCCACCCGACACGTCGCTGACATCGAGCAGGTACTCACCGTCGGCTTTTGGTTCCCAGATCACCGACGGGTCGAGCACGTCCTTGAAGCCGCCGCCCGCGCGAATGTTCGTGCCGAAGAGATCGCGCTCGCGGCGGCCGGCGTCGTCGGCCTCGGCTTCAACCGCACCGGGCTTGCCGTCTGGCCCGATGGGCCGGATGCGGATCGCCGGATCGATCGGATGACCGAAAGCCGAGCCCCAAACCCGCACGCGGTACCGGTCGCCCTTGCTCACAGTCAGCCGGAAGGCGTCGGTGTCGCCGAGCTTTTCAATGACGCCGTTGAGGGCGATCGGCAGCGCGGGCACGCGGGTCTCGGCGGCGTCCTGGTCTTCGAGCAGATTGTCGCAGCGGCTTGACCGCAGCGACAGCGGCGACGGGGCATCGCCAAAGTACGGGAAGGTGCCCGACGACGCCGGCACCGCGACCGTTTCTTCGACGTCACCGAGCGGGTCGCCGAGGAGCGTCGTCGTAAGCGGCTTACCCGCCGGACCTCCGGCCGGGTAGGCAGCGAGGGGCCGACGGAATGTGCCGATGTGAACGGCGTAGGGGATTGCCCGGGGCTGGTTCTCCGACTGCCGGACCTCGACATAAACATGTCCGCCGGTTAAATCCTCGGGCACCTTCAGGCTTACGACCGGATCCTGCACGTGAAGGGCATTTTCATCGTTGGCGGCAAGCTCCCGACCCGTCTCGTCAAGAATCCGCACAGCGAGATCAAACTCCGCACCGCCGAAATGGATGTCGGCCAGCCGGGCGCAGTCGACCTCGACCGAGAGCCGTGAGCCGGGAGAAGCCGGCACCTTGAAGACATCGGTATCGACGGTGCCATAAATCGTCACGTTTGGCTCGACAGCCTGCGCCGTGGCGATCGTGTCGTTGGCGGCGGTCGTCTCGGCGACCACCGGAAACGGCGTGACATGAAACGAGTTGAGCACCGAGAGCGCGGTGGCCGTCCGCAGCCGAAAGGGGTGTTCACCCGGCTCGCAGTCGGGGGCGATTTCGAGCACCGCCTTCACCTGCTCTTCGACCCGCCCACCATGGGGCAGGCCGCGGGGATACTGCATCTTCGGCAGCGGCTCGACACGCACGGCGCGAATCCCCGGCTTGTAGAAGACGAGGTCCTGCGGGTCGGCCAGATACATGCCCTGAATCACGACCTCGACGGTGGTGCCCCGCTGCCCGATCCGCGGCCGCACCCACTCGACATCCTTGACGGCGGCGACCGCAGCGTCGGCGACTGCCACGGCTACCGCCATGAGCAAGATCCCGCACCAGTTTTGGGGATAGGCGTGCATATCAAAGCCTCGGATCAATGCGGAGCGTGCCCTTGCCGGCCCGTTGGCGGAGTTCCTGACCCGCGGCCTTCACGACCAACTCACACTCAAGGCCTGACACGGCGCCCAAGAGCGCGTCGTCGGTCGCCTCGATTTCGAAGGCGATTTCCTTGGCATCGGGCAAGATCCTCGTCGGCGGGCCCACCACGCCGACCCCCTTCGGCAGGCCGAGCAACATCACCTCGGCCTCACCCTCGAAAGGGCTCTTCGGCGTGACCTTGAAGGCCACTCGTGCCCGTCCACCGCGGCGCACGCTTGCCGGCTCGCTGGCCAGTTCGACGAACGGCTCGGCCACCTCGATCTCGATCAACTCGGACGACACACGAACGCGGCCCGCACCGAGGTAATCGTTTCCTCTCAGCGTCGTGGCCATCACGTAGAGCGGCCCCTTGCCGAGCGGCGCGCTCCTGTCGGCCGTGATTCTCAAGGTGGTCTCCGTGGCCCCGGATGGGATCAACTCTTTCGGTGGCAGTCCAACGCCACTCGGAGCAAAGGCGGCCTGAAACTCGACCGGCTCGTCATACCCCGGCTGTCGCGTGAGCCTGACCGGTATGAAGAGTTCGCCGCCCCGCACGACCGCCGCCTTCGGCTGCTCGAGGTCGATCGCGATCGGCGCGGGCTCCGTGACGGCCATCGCAAACCGATCGGTGCGGACAACCCTCCACGCGTCGCCGCCCGAATGATTCACAAACGGCACGGCCTGATGGCAGCCGCTCTGGAGGCTCACGCCCGGGTCAGAGGATTTGGCGTCGAGCGTCACAATGCTGCAGCCTGGTTGAGCACTCCCATCCGCCACGAGTTGCACCGGCCACTTTCTCGCGTTTCCCGGCACCCGCGGCGAAACGAGCCGGACCCCCTGCGGGAGCCCCGTGGCGACGATGTCGAACGGGCCTGCATCCGTCGTTCCCTGGCCCCTGTGGAGATCAAGTGTGACGGTCCACCGTCCCCCCTGTGGCACGGCAAAACCCGTGGCCCGCGTGCCTTCCACCCAGTCAAAGAACCTGCTCTGGGCGACGAAATGAACGGCCTGGGGCGGGGTGTCGATCTCGATTCGATAGACGGCAGTCGGCCCGCCGCCGCCGGAAGTGTCGGCGATCTCGAGGAGGTACTCGCCATCAGCCTTCGGCTCCCAGATCACCGACGGATCAAGGACATCCTTGAGGCCCCCTTGGGCCCGAAATCTCGTGCCGAAGAGATCTCGGTCGTGCAGTGTCCGCGGATCGGCGTCGTCGGCCTCCACTTCGGGAGGCCCCAGTTTGCCGTCGGCGGCAATTGGCCGAATTCGGATGGCCGGATCGATGGGGTGGCCCAAAGCCGACGCATAGACTCGCACACGGAAGCGGTCGCCCTTTTTCACCGCAAGCCGAAAGGCGTCGGCGTCGCCCGGCGTGTCGATGATGCCGTTGAGCGCAATGGGCAGCGTGGGCACGGGGGTTTCAGGGGCGTCGCGGTCTTCGAGAACATTGCCGAAGGGCGATGACCGCAGCGCGAGCGGTGACGGGGCGTCGCCAAACCATGAAAACGTCCCGGGCGTGTTTGGCACGGAAACCGTCTCAGCGAACTCGCCAAGCGGATCCCCCAGGAACGTCGTCGAGAATGTCTCTCCAGAGGGGCCTCCGGCCGGATAAGAAGCCAGCGGGCGGCGAAACGTGCCGATGTGAACGCAATACGGAATGGCTCGCGGCTTGTGGATCGACTGCCGCACCTCGACGTAGGCGTGGCCACTTGGGAGATCATCGGGCAGCCTCAGGCTCACTAGCGGGTCCTGAACATGGAGCGAGTTCTCGTCATTGGCGGCCAAGACCCGCCCCGTTTCGTCGAGAACACGAAGAGCCAGATCGAA
Organism: uncultured Planctomycetaceae bacterium; assembly: GCA_937926325.1. GTDB lineage: Bacteria > Planctomycetota > Planctomycetia > Pirellulales > UBA1268 > UBA1268. The sequence goes on from CALAZQ010000066.1 coordinate 6,406, forward strand.
CTCCGCGTCGCCGTAATGAACGTCGGCCAGACGCACGCAGTCGACTTCCACCGAAAGACGCGAGCCGGGCTCGGCCGGCACTTTGAACACATCCGTGCCGACGGTGCCGAGGACGGTGACGTTCGGTGCCACCCCCTGGGCTGTGGCAATCGTGTCGTTCGGCTCACTCGTCGCGGCCACCACAGGAAAGGGTGACACATGAAACGTCGCCAGCAGCGAGAGCGTGCTCGCCGTCCGCAGCCGGAAAGGGTGCTCGCCCGGCTCGCAGTCGGCCGCGATCTCGAGCACCGCCTTCACCTGCTCCTCCATGCGGCCACCATGCACCAGCCCTTGGGGGTGCTGCATCTTGGGGAGTGGCTCAACGCGTACGGCCCGGATACCCGGCTTGAAAAAGATAAGTTCTTGTGGGTCAGACAGGTACATGCCCTGGATCACGACCTCGACGGTCGTGCCCCGCTGACCGATCCGCGGCCGCACCCACTCGACGTCCCGCTGCATGCTGCCGGCCATCGCCACCGGGCAAGCCGCAGTCACCAAAACCGTGAGGGCCGAGGTGATACTGACACGAAGCAAGACCCACCGACCTGCGCCGGGGGTCTTGCTTGGACCCGTTCGCCACCCCTCGCCGAAACGTCTCACGTGATAAGCCCTGCCGCCAGCTTGCCGTCCTTGATGATCTCGATCGGCCGCGTACCGAAGGCGACCAGTTCCTTGTTGGCATCGATCCCAAGTTCGTGATAGACCGTGAACATGAGATCTTCGAGCGTGACGCCGTCACGCATCGGCTCATTGGCCACCGAGTCGCTCATGCCATAGGTCAGCCCCCGTTTGAAGCTGCCGCCGGCCAACAGCATGGAGTAGCAGCGGGCATGGTGGTCGCGGCCCGAATCCTTGTTGATCTTCGGCGTGCGACCGAACTCGCTCGTCACCCAGAACAGCGTCGAGTCGAGCAGGCCGCGGCGGTCGAGGTCGGTCACGAGGCCGTAGATCGCCTGGTCGAGTGGCGGCATGTAGTCGTCGCAGCATCGCTTCACATCGACGTGGCAGTCCCACGAGCCGTAGTTGATGGTGATGAACCGAGTGCCCGCCTCGACCAGCCGACGGGCGATGATCAGCTGCTCGGCGAGGCCCTTGGGGTGATACTTGCCATCGGGGCCGCGGGTTCGGCCGGTCACTTCGCTGCCGTAGAGCTCAAACGTCTCGTCGGTCTCGCCCTCGAAAGAAAACGCTTTCTGGGCATCGGCTGAGGTGAGCAGCTCGTAGGCCTTCGAATAAAAACCGTCCATCGTGTCGAGCGTGGAGGGGTCGGCCTCGAGCGACCGAATCCGCTTCTCGATGAGCCTGCGGCCCTGCTGCCGGCGATCGAACCGGTCCATCGTGAGCCCCTCGGGCAGCGAGAAATCCCGCACCTTGAAGTTCCGCCCCTTGGCAGGATCCTCGCCCGTTTCGAACGCGCCGAACGTGCTCGACAAAAACCCGGTGCCGCCTGCGTAAGCGTTTTTCACAGGGACGGCGATGTAGGGCGGAAGCAGCCCCCGGGGCCCGAGTTCATGCGAGATGATCGACCCCATCGACGGGTAGTCGATCACGGCTGTGGGCGTGTAGCCGGTGGAGAGGTGGTAGGTCGCGAGAACGTGGTCGGGAATCTTGCCGACAACGGTGCGGACAACCGTCAGTTTGTCGGCGATTCCAGCAGTCATCGGGAAATTGTCGCTGAAGATCTCGCCGGTATTCGTCTTCACCACGCCGAACGCGCCGCGGTATTCCACCGGGGCTTCCGGCTTGGGGTCGAACGACTCGTGCTGTGGGAAGCCGCCGCCGAGGTTCAGCTGGATCACGCTCTTGATCCGCTGCGGAAGCTTGCCCTTCGCGGCCTGAGCGGTGTAGGCGGCTGTCGACCCCGCGGCCTCGCCATGGGCGGCACGGGCGCGGAAGAAGTCCCCCAGCGACAGGCCGAGGGCCCCCAGGCTCCCGGCCTGCAGGGCCGCCCGCCGGGGCATCTGGCGAAAACCGGCACATCCGCGGCGAAAATCTTGCATGGTTGCTGCTCCAGG
>CALAZQ010000067.1 GCA_937926325.1 uncultured Planctomycetaceae bacterium
CCCTGTGAAAGCCGGGAACCGCTTGCTAGATTCCGACCACCGGTTTGGCATCCTTCTGTCCGTCCCTGCTGGAGTTTCTGGTTCCATGGTCGAGTCGCTTTCCCGCCCGCCAAAGGCGGTCCATCACTTTCATCGGGTCGCCATCCTGTTTGCCGGGGGTCCTGCCCCGGGGGCCAACGCGGTGATCTCGACCGCTGCCACCTCGTTTTTGCGGGAAAACACCGAGGTGATCGGCATGAAGCACGGCTATTCGTCGCTAGCCGACTTCTCGGCCGACGAGCCGCTGGTCGAGGGCCGGGACTACATCAAGGTGAACCACGCCTTCCTCAAGCGGACCCGTTCGGGCCAGGGCATCATGCTCGGCACCGCCCGCACCAATCCCGGCAAGCACATCTCAGCCCCGGCACACTTTGACGACCCCGAGCGGGTCCGGCCACTGAAGAACGTCTATGAAGGCCTGCGGTCGCTCGGTGTTGAGGCGCTGATCTCGATCGGTGGCGACGACACCCTGAAAACTGCCAACAAGTTCAAGCTCTACCAGGATCGGCTGCCGGACGATGCCCCCCGGATCCCGGTCGTCCACCTGCCCAAGACGATCGACAACGACTACATGGGCATCGACTTCACCTTCGGCTACTTCACCGCGGTCGACGTCCTCGGCGGCGAGATCCGCAACCTGCTCTATGACGCCGATGCCGGCCGGGCCTACTTCGTCTGCGAGACCATGGGCCGCAGCGCCGGCTGGCTGGCCTACGGGGCCGCCATCTCGGGTGAGGCCAGCCTGGTGATCAGCGTCGAGGACATTCATGGCAAATACCGCAGCGAAGAGACGGTGACCGACGCCGACGGCACCCGGATCAAGCCGGTGATGAACGTCGACGAGGTGGTGGCCCGAATCGTCAAGACGATGCGGGTCCGCGAGGAGAAGGAAAACAAACAGTACGGCGTAATCGTGCTGGCCGAGGGGCTGGCCGAGTACCTGCCGAGCAAGCAGCTTGAGGGCGTGCCCCGTGACGAGCATGGCCACATCTCAATCGCCCAGGTGCAACTGGGCCGGATGTTCGCCAAGCTGGTTGGTGACGAGTACGAGCGGCAGACTGGCCGCAGCCGCAAGGTGGTGGGCCTGCAGCTCGGCTACGAGGCCCGCTGTGCCAAGCCGCACGCGTTTGATGTGATGCTGGGCAGCCAGCTCGGCGTGGGTGGCTACCGAGCACTCGCCGAACGCGGCCTCAACGGCGTGATGGTGAGCGTCTCAGGCCAGCTCGAGCTGAACTACGTGCCGTTTGACGAGCTGATCGACCCCAACACGCTGGTGACAGTGGTTCGCTACGTCGAACGCGGCTGCGACTTCCACAGCCTCGCCCGGTTCCTCGAAACCTACGTCAACGAGTAAGTGACCGTGGTCCGCCGGCT
>CALAZQ010000068.1 GCA_937926325.1 uncultured Planctomycetaceae bacterium
GGGACGCCGTCCAGGGCCACGTTGCGACCGGCTTCTGGGAAAAGAGTCCTGACACCTTTTTGCCAGCCGCCAATCGGCAACGCATCTACACCCGCTCGAGCTTGGTCACCCGGCCGGTGCTGACCCACTCGGCTACGAAGATGTCACCCTCCGGCGTGAAGCAGGCGTCGTGCGGATGGACAAACTGGCCGTCGAGCCACTGCTGCGGCTGACTCCGCAGCCCCTTGATCGACTCCAGCCGCTCAACCGCCCGGCCGAGCCGGGCCACCACCTGGTTGTTCTCATCGAGCAGACTGACACAGGCCTTGAGCTCCGGCACCAGCATCAGGTTGTTCCAGGTATCGATGTTGGCCGGCAGGCCGAAGCCCGGAATGGTCTCCCGATAGGTGCCATCAAGTGAGAATGTCTGCAGCGTGTTGTGGGCCCGGTCGGTCACCACGATGGTCGGCTCGCGGGCTGCGCCATCCGCCGCCGGCCGACGATCAATCCAGAGGCCGTGCGCCGTCTTGAAGGTGCCCTCGCCATCACCCGGCCCGCCGAAGCAGCTCACCCAGTTGGCGTCCTTGTCATACCGGTGAATCTGGAATGACCCGTAGCCATCGGCCAGCAGAAAGCCGCCGTCATCAAGGAAGGCGACGTTGGTCGGCAGAAACCCCTGCCGGCTCCAGTTGGCGGTGGTCGAGGTGTCTTCCCCGGGGGCGTAGACGCCAGACGCCATCGGGGCCTTCCGGTACCAGACGGTTTCACCGGTCAACGTCAGCTTGGCAAAGGCCTTCACCTGCTGATAGCCGCAGACGTAGAGGAACTCTTCGCTCCCCTCCTGCCGCACCTCGATGCCGTGACCGCCCCCCTGGAACTGGCTGCCAAAGGCCCGCACAAACCTGCCCTGCGGATCGAAGACAAAAATCGCCGGGTGATCCTTCTGCTGTTTTTTGCCCTCGTGAATCACATAGAGGTTGCCCGCCTTGTCGAGGGCGACCCCGTGCGTTGTCTGCCAGCTGAAGCGATCGGGCAGCTGCGGAAACTGATGCCGCACCCGAAACCGGTGTTCGCCCTCACCGATAATCGTCTCCTCGGCCAGCCGTCGCGCCCGGGTGACTCGGGGGGCAGCCAGCACCGCCCCGCCGACAAGCCCCAGCCTGGTGAAGGCCCGGCGGGAAAGTGATCCACTTTGCAGGGCAGTCGTTTCAGGAGCCATCGTCAAACCTCATTCACAGCAAGAAAAGCGGCACCGCCGCCGGAACCAATCTTCTGAATCCCTTGGCAGCCGCGGGCCACTGCCGCTCACGTCGCCAGCGGCTGGGTCATCTCCACCGGCACCACCCATTCGTCATACTGCTCGGCCGTGAGCAGGCCAAGGGCGACGGCCGCCTCTTTCAGGCTCGAGCCGTCGGCGTGGGCCTTCTTGGCGATCTTGGCCGCATTCTCGTAGCCGATGTGGGTGTTGAGGGCCGTCACCAGCATCAGTGATTCATCGAGGTGCTGCTGGATGCGGGCCAGGTTGGGGGCAATACCAGTGGCGCAGTGCTGCCGCATCGAGTCGCAGCCGTCGGCGATCAGGTCGGCACTTTCCAGCACGTTGTGGATCATCACCGGCTTGTAGACGTTGAGCTGGAAGTTGCCCTGGCTACCGGCAAAGGCGACGGTCGCATCGTTGCCGAAGACCTGGGCGCAGACCATGGTCAGGGCCTCGCACTGGGTCGGGTTCACCTTGCCCGGCATGATCGAGCTGCCTGGCTCGTTTTCGGGGATGGTGATCTCGCCGATGCCGCACCGCGGCCCACTGGCCAGCCAGCGGATGTCGTTGGCGATTTTCAGCAGGGCCATCGCCAGCCCCCGCTCGGCAGCACTGACTTCGACGAGGGCGTCATGGGCGGCGAGGGCCGCAAACTTGTTTGCCGCCGAGATAAACGGATGCCCGGTTTCCTTGGCGATGTAGGCGGCCGTGGTGTCGCCAAATTTGGGATGGGCGTTCAGCCCCGTACCGACGGCCGTGCCACCGATCGCCAGCTCGTAGAGACCGGGCAGGGCCCGGTCAATCCCGGCCAGCCGGTCATCGAGCTGGGCCCGCCAGCTTGAAATCTCCTGCCCGAGGGTGATCGGCGTGGCATCCTGCAGGTGGGTGCGGCCGATCTTCACGATGCCGGCGTACCGCTTTTCCAGCTCGGCGAACGTGTCACGCAGTTGCCGGACCGCCGGCAGCAGCCGGTCGTGAATCGTCTCAACGGCGGCAATGTGCATCGCCGTCGGAAAGGTGTCGTTCGAGGACTGGCCCCGGTTCACGTCATCGTTGGGATGAACCGGCTGCTTCGAACCCATTTCACCACCGGCCAGCTCGATGGCCCGGTTGGCGATCACCTCGTTGGCGTTCATGTTCGACTGGGTGCCGCTGCCGGTTTGAAAGACGACCAGCGGAAAGTGGTCATCGAGCGACCCGGCAATCACCTCATCCGCCGCCTGCACGATCAGCTTCACCTTGTCGGCCGGCAGCTGGCCGAGGTCACCGTTGGCGAGGGCCGCCGACTTCTTCAGAACGCCGAGGGCTCGCTTGACCGCCCGGCCCCACTGAAATCGATCGACGCCGATCTTGAAGTTGTCGCGTGACCGCTCGGTCTGCGCCCCCCAGTAGCGGTCAGCAGGCACCTGCACCTGGCCCATGCTGTCAGATTCGGTGCGAAACGCGGCGGCAGACTGCGACACGGCGGCATCCTTTCGGGAGGCGGAGAGAAGGGTTGACCGCCGGATTGTCAGGGCGAGGGCTGATCGTTTCAACCCACGCGGACCGCAGCAGCCCGGCCAGTGCCCCGTCAGCTTCTCACCGCCGGGCCGCCGGCTCCTGCCCCACAGCCGCAGCTGTCTCCAGCTGTTGCGGGAACGGGTCGGCCAGCGCCAGCGCAAACCAGCCATCCCAGCTGACCGCCTGGGCGGCCACCAGCTCCTGCAGCCGCGGATGCTCGGTGATCTTTTTGGGCAGCACCGGCAGTGGCCGTTCCTTGGGAAAGATCTTGCCGAAGATCGTCCGCAACGCAAATTCAATCCGGCCCCGATGACCGGGGCCGCCGATCCGAATCGGCCCGTCTCGCTCAAGCAACACCCGATTTCCGACCAGCACCGGCTTGTAGCTGACCCGGCCGATCACGTCGTACCAGTCACGGCGGCCACTTTCGAGCGCATCAATCGCCACCCGGACCTCGACCAGACCGTCGGCGAACTCCACCCGGAGGGGATCGACCGCCTCGAAGGTCACCGAAACACCTTCGGGAATATCCTCCGGCACCGCCGGCTCAAGCCCCAGCCGCTCCTGCACCCGCACGAACAGGTCCTCCAGTGACAGCCGGTGCCCACCAATGTTGAGCCGGTCGAAGGCGTTGTTGAGAGTCGACTGATGGATCTGCACCCCCAGCAGACTGTTCTCGGGCTCCCGTGGCCGCGGCGTATGGGCGGCCAGCTGGGCATCGGCATGCAGCCGGAGCCGCAGGATCGCCCGATCCTCGGTGGTTTCCATGAACGGGGATGGATTCAGCCCCAGCTGCACGAGGGGATTCCAGACCTTTTCTTCGACCATGCCGGCCAGCTCTGCAAACTTCCGTTCCGACTCTTCATCGGTCTGCCGGCACGACTGCCAGATGATCTTCTGAGCCACCTCTCGGTTGGCGGCCGGCAGGTTCTCGGCATGCTGGTTGCGGGCCAGCGTCCGCAGCAGAGACCCCATCAGCGGCACCGAATCGAAGCTGGTCGAAACATTCATCAGCCGGGCCCGGTTTGAAGCCGAGGCAGTCGCCGGGCCGACGACCAGGCCCTGCTGACAGATCTTGACCGGCTTCTGCACGGTGAACTGGCCAGTCCCCCGCGAAGCCATCGAGATTGGCCCCGTGTCGGTGATGGCGTAGGTCGAGACATCGCCGGCGACCACCAGATCGAAGCAAATCTCATCGGGGTCGGGGGTGAGTCGGATCGACGTTGTCTGCTCAACGACCCGGCGGCCCCGGACCAGCCGCCCCAGCACGGTCTCGCGCACGGCTTCGGCCCGGCTGGTGGTCTCAGGCATCAGGAGCGTGAGGAATTTTTCCTGCAGCGAGACCCGCAGGTTGGCCGCTGCATAGTGATTGCTGATGGCCCGGGCGATGGCTCCGCTTTCGGCAGGATTGACCGCAGTTACACCCTGGATAGCCTGCTGTACTTCGGCAGCCTGAGTCGAACGGGGATCAGCCTCGAATCGCTCGACAGCCGCCAGCAGATGGACCAGATCGACGGTCGCCTGCTCTGTTTCGGCCAGGCCAGCCTCACCGGCCACACCTGCCCGCCACTGCGCCGCCAGCATCGCAGCAGCCTGCCAGGCAACCGCCCGCCGCTTGACGGCAAAGGCCACCCGCCGCAGTTCACTCGCGGTGTCGGCATCGGCATCGTCGAGCTGATCGGCGACGGCCATGCCGGACGGCACACAGTCGGCGAGGAGGGCAACCGCCGCACTGGCTGCCGGAGCATGTGGACCCTCGGTGACCAGCACGCCGTTCACCGCCGCGGTCGTGTTGTCCACCCAGTCCCGTACCCCCTGATAGACCGCAGGCCGCGGAGAGGCCTCCGCGGCCAGTGCGTCAAGCTGCCGCAGCAGTTCGGTGGGCGGTGGCCACGCCGTCTGCGGCGCAGCCGACTGCGGTAGCGGTGGCTCGTTGCGGCGGTCACGCTGGCCAAATCGGTCCCGCAGCCGTTCGGCCGGTCGCAGCCGTTCCAGCAGCCGCTTGACGGGCGGTTCGTCATTCACGTCGGCCGTAGGCAGAGCCTCAGTGACCGGTGGCTCTGGTGCCGGGGGCAACGCCGAAGTCTCGTCAGGAGTCGCAGCGACATTCTCCCGATTGTCGGAGAGCCGCCGGAGGATTCGCTCTCGTGGGGTCTCAGCGGATGCCGGTTGGCGGGTCGTGGAGGTGGAGCTGGTGACTGCCTCAGCCCAATCCTCGCCATCGGGATCAACCCAGGCGGTGGTGCCGTCGGCCGGCCCGGCCTGCGGAAGCGAGGCCGTTGCCGGGGGCTGAACAGGTTTGCCGATCGAATCGAGCCGCAGCGGTGGCGCGGGGGCTGTGGCCGTCTGGGGGCGGGCATGGCGTGGCTCCAGCCGCAGCGGCTCCTCAGCTTCATCCTCCCAGCGTGATGGTCGACGGATCGGCCTGTCCACCTTTGTTTTCATCGGCGACGGCTGCCGCACCGTCTGCGGGGTGGCTGGCTGTTTGGGCGGTGTCGGGCTGGGTGGAGGTGTCGTCTTGCCCAGGGTGCGGGTCAGCAGGCTCTGCACGGCCTGCTGCTCAACCCGCTCAAGCGCGGCCGCGGCTGACTGCAGCCCGCGGGCGGTTCCCTCCGCCCGGCTGATCGGCTTGACCGGCGGTGGAGCAGACGGGGCGTCGGCTGCGGGTGCGTCGGTTGCCGGCTTGGCTGGAGTCACCGCCGCGGCGGTGGCTGTCACGCTGGCGGTTGAGTCAGCCTCGGCCGCCGCCGCGACCGCGGCAGCCTCCGACTGGGTGCGAGAAACCAGTGCCCGCAGCGATTCCGGCGACGCGATCTCGGTTTCGCGGGCGACATGCCCCTGGGTGGCCGCCGCCGTGTCCGCTTGCACCGTTGCTGGCGTGGTCACCTGCGGTTCTGAACGTGGTGTTGCCGGGGCGGTTTCGGGAGCGATGGCTCCCGGTTCTGCCGTGCCCTCCCCGTTCGCCGCAGTCGCAGCTTCGGCGGCTGCGACGCCAGCAGACGCGATCGCCGTCAGTGTCGGGGTGGCCTCGCTCGCCGACGGCTGTCGCTGATCGACCGCAGCCACAGCTGTGGGCTTCCGGCTGAAGGCGGTCACAGCCACCTCTCCCGGGCCGCCACGGTTGGCAAGCCGCTCGAGCGATGCCATCTCATCGTGCGTCAGCGTCATCGGGCGGGGCTGCCGGCGGTCAGACTCCGGCCGCGGTGAGTCCGCCGGTAAAGCTGAAGGCTTCGGCGTCGCGGCCATCAAGCTGGGGCGTTGGCTGCTCGCGTCTGCTGGCACCGTTTGCTGGAAAGCGGTTCCCGGCTGGCGGACCGTCTGAGCGACGACAAATGGAGGAGCCATGGCACCTCGTGCCGGCTGGCCGGTCACAGCCGGTTGCCTCGGGCCGAAGTGACGGCGGAAGAATTGTCTGGTCGAGTCGACGACCGTGTCCCAAGACGGCCAGCCCGACGCCCGCTGACTCGTGGTAGCGGGCGGAGCAGTGGTGGCTGGTGACACCAAGGCCTGCCACCACGGCTGTGACGAATGCCGGGCAGGCGGATCAGCGGTAGCCCATTCATCGGCCAAGCCGAAATAGGGCTGGTATGCCGCAGACCATTCCTGCGGACCGAACACCAAGGCCGTTGCCAGCAGCCCGGCGACAAACGACGTCGCGACAATGCCGACCGCGTGCTTCTGCGACATTCCGGTCATCCTTCGAATCATCAGAATCAACCCGCGGCAGGTCACACCGGCTGGAGGCCTCACAGCCCCGCTCAGCCCACGGCATGCCCGCCCGGAGAACTGGATCGACAGAAACGACCGGAAAAATGATCGGGCCGTGAAAAACCGGCAGAGTTTGCCATCCAGGCGGGACAATCCCCGGCCGCAGCGGCAAGCGAGGAAAGCTGGGGGTTCAGCGGTGAGCCGCAGCCTGTTCCAGCCGGGCCGACCAGGCGTCGATCAGAATGCCGAGGTTGGCGTTGCGGTCGATTCCCGCCAACGCCTCCAGCGTGTCAGCCAGGCAGGTCTCCACCACGGCGAGCCGCGGATCCCGGTAAGCGGCCGCCTGCCTCAGCCCCGCCCGATAGAACTCGAGGGCCATTTCCAGAATGATTCGCAGCCGGGCCCGGCGAAGCGGAGCTTCTTTGCCTGCCGCTTCGACCACCGCAAGGGTCTCCCGTGAGAGTTCGACACCGGGCAGCGGCCGGCGTTCCAGCAAGCCGATCAGCTGCTGCCGGAACACCGCCACCTCTTCGCTGAGCAGCAGCCGGGCCCGCTGCAGGCTGCCAGCGGCTGCGGCCGCTGCGGCAGCGAGCTCACCCGGGCTGGTTTCACTTCCCTGCGTTTGCAGTTCCCGACTTAGGATCTGCTCAATCGTGGCGGCCGGCAGCAGACCGAACCGCACGGTCTGGCAGCGGGATCGAATGGTCGGCAGCTGCCGTTGCAGCGATGTGCCGACCAGCATGATCACGGCACCCGGCGGCGGCTCCTCGAGGGTCTTGAGTAAACAGTTGGCCGCCTCCTCGGAGAGATGATCGGCGTCGAGCAGGATGGCCACCTTGCGGCGGGCGAGGGCGGGCCGCAGCAGCAGCCGCCAACAGAGGCCTTCCCGCAGCCGCTGATCAGGACTGCCGATGAGGAGGTCCAAGGGAATCGTCGCCCGGTCGATCGGTTTTTCGACCAGATCGATGTCGGGGTGGGTGCCGGCGACTGCCTGGACGCAGGAACTGCAGCCGCGGCAGGCGACGAGGCCCGCGGCAGGCCGCTCGCAGACCAGGGCCAGCGCCAGCGCGCGGGCGAAGGACCCCTTCCCGACCCCCGGCGGTCCGACGAAGAGATAGCTGCCTGCGACCCGGCCCGCTGCTTCGGCGGCCGCGAACCGGGCGGCAATCGCGTCATGTCCTTCGATGCCCTGCCAGGCCATGGTCACCCGTCCTGTCACTCAGCGTCCCAGTGGTCATTGTCTCCGCCAGCGGTCAGCCGTCCACTTCTGGCTGGCCCAGCTCTGGAAAGGCGGCGGCCACGGCAGCGATCAGCAGGTGGCTCACGGTGGCCAAGTCGGCGGTGGCGTCAATAACAGTGGCGGCCGCCCGGGCCGCCTCGCTGCGATAGCCATCTCGTAGCCGCTGGCGGTAGTCGCGGCCTCGGGCCTCCAGCCGGTCGAGCGGCCGGTTGAGCCGGCAGTCAACCGTATCGAGATCAACGTCGAGCAGCAGGGTCAGATCGGGCTCGAGGCCGCCGGTTGCCAGACCACCAACCAGACGGACCTGCTCGGGGTCGAGTCCGCCGGCATGCCCTTGATAGACAATGTTGCTCATCAGAAAGCGATCCGAGACCACCCAGCTGCCGGCCTCGAGGGCCGGGACGATGACTTCGCGAACCAGCTGAGACCGCGCCGCCATGTAGAGGAACATCTCGGCTTCCGCCGTCATCTGGAGATCATGCCGGTGCAGGAGAATCTCCCGGATCGCATCCCCCACCGGGGTCGAGCCGGGATCGCGGCAGCTGACCACCTGCCGACCGCGGTCGGCCAACCAGCGGGCCACCGCCCCTACCTGCGACGACTTGCCCGAGCCATCCATGCCCTCCAGCACGATCAGCCTGCCCCGGTTCATGGTCGTCCTCCAATCAGACCGCGGAGGCCCAGTGGGTCGGTCGGATCGAGCCCGACAGCCTGCTGGCAGACCTGGGCGGCCATCCTCCGCCGGCCGAGTTGAAGCAGGCAGTGTACCAGCCCCTTGGCGGCCTCGTGGAACGGCCGATTGCCCGCCAGCCGGTAGGGCAGCGGTCCCGGGCTGCCGGCCGCAGCGACCGCCCGGGTGCAGAGTTCGACGGCCCGGCCAAAGTGCCCCCGGGCCAGCCTGGCGTCGTCGGCTTCCAAGGCCAGCAGCCCAAGCTGCACGTGGGCCTCGAGAAAATCGGGGCAATCCGAGAGCAGCCAGACCAATTCCTCGTGGGCGATTTCGGTCTCGCCCCCGGCGATCATGGCCTCAACCTCGCTGATATCATCAAGCCTTTCCACGGCACACCGCGGCTGCTGAATCTCCCAACATGGCCCCGCTGGCAGGTCACGGCGGACCAGCTTCAAGCAGTCACGGCGGCTTGGCTTCGGCATGGGCGGATCGCGGCGTAATCGGTGGAGGGAGGCCCGGGTGGCACCCCTGCGGTCGTTGGTTGGAACCGACACCGGACAGGATTGCAAGTGGCAGCAGGCACCAACATGACTGATCGGCATCGATCACTACGGGCAGCCAGCGGCGAGCTGCCCTGGCCGCCCGCTGCCGTCGTCAGGCCGTTGCTTACCTGGTACCGCCGGGCAGGTCGTGATCTGCCCTGGCGGCGGTCCCGCGACCCCTACCGCATCTGGCTGAGCGAGGTCATGCTGCAACAGACGCAGGTCGAGCGGGTCCGCGATTATTTCCAACGATTTCTGGAGCGATTTCCGACCGTTGCTGACTTGGCCGCGGCGACTGAGCCTGACGTGCTGCGGGCCTGGGAGGGGCTGGGCTACTACCGCCGGGCCCGCCAACTGCATGCCGCCGCCGGCCAACTGGTCAGCCAGCATGCGGGCGTGTTTCCACAGACCGCTCGCAAGCTACGGCAGCTGCCGGGCATCGGCCGCTACACCGCCGCGGCGATCGCCTCAATCGCCTTCGATCAGCCCGAGCCGATCATCGAGGCCAACTCGCGGCGGGTGCTGGCCCGGTTGGCCGGCTATGACCAGCCCCTGGTCCGCCCCCGCGATGAAGAGCCGCTCTGGCAGCTGGCTGCCGCGGTGCTGCCCCGGCGGGCGGCCGGCCGCTTCAATCAGGCCCTGATGGATTTCGGGGCGATCATCTGCACCGCCACCCAGCCGCGGTGCCCGGCCTGTCCGCTGGCGGACGTCTGCGTCGCCAAGCAGCAGCAGCGGGTCAACGGAATTCCGAATCTGCCGGCTCCACGAACGATTCGTCGGCTCCAGGAGACGGCGATCGCGCTGCGGCACCGTGGGCGGCTGCTCGTGGAACAGCGTCAGCCGGGAGAGTGGTGGGAAGGGCTCTGGGACTTTCCGCGGCAGCTTCCGGCGGGGATTGAAACTGCCGGCCGGCCGCGGCGGGTTGGTGAGATCCGCTACACCGTCACCCACCACCAGATCAGCTGTCGCGTCACCAGCTGCGAGGTCAGCACGCGGCCGCGGGCGAAGCGGCACCAGCGTTGGCTACGGCCGAGCGATCTGGCAGCGCTGGCGATGACCGCCCCCGGCCGCCGCATCGCCCAGCTCATTCATGCCCTGTCCGCCCGCCAGGGGAAGTGAGTTTTCCGCGATTCAGAGTCGCGCGGCGGCAGGAAGCCAGGAGCGGGAGCGACTGGACAGGCAGCGGTGTAAGGCTTCCCGGCGGTGCCGCTACTCCACCGTCACGCTCTTGGCGAGGTTCCGGGGCTTGTCGACATCACAGCCGCGGAAGCAGGCGATGTGATAGGCGAGCAGTTGCAGCGGAATCGAGGCGACGATCGGGTTGAGAAAATCGGGACAGGCCGGCAGTTCGATGACCTCGTCGGCGAGGTCGGCCACCCGGTCGTCCCCCTTGCTCACCACGGCAATCACCGGCCCCTTGCGGGCCTTGATCTCCTCGAGATTGAGGATCACCTTCTCGTAGACACCATCCTTGGGAATCAGGAAGACGCTTGGCGTAAGCGGGTCGACAAGGGCAATCGGCCCGTGCTTCATCTCGGCCGCCGGGTAACCCTCGGCATGGATGTAGCTGATTTCCTTGAGCTTGAGTGCCCCCTCGAGCGCCAATGGGAAGTTGTACTGCCGGCCCAGATAGAGAAACGTGCCGGCATTCCGGTAGCGTTCGGCGATCCCCCGCACCGTCGGCTCAACGGCCAGCGCTTCCGTGACGAGATCGGGCAGTTTTTCGAGCGCTTCGATATAGGCCAGCCCCTGCTCCAGGCTCATGTGGCGAAGCCGTCCAAAGTAGAGCGCCAGCAGCGCCATCACGACGCACTGGCTGGTAAAGGCCTTGGTACTGGCCACCCCGATTTCGGGCCCCGCATGCAGATAGATGCCGCCGTCGGCCTCGGTGGCAATGGTGCTGCCGACGGTGTTGCAGATTGCCAGCGTCGGGTGCCCCTTCCGCTTCATCTCGCGGAGGGCTGCCAGCGTGTCGGCCGTCTCGCCCGACTGCGTCAGGGCAAAGAGCAGCGTGTTCTTGCTGATGGGCGGGTTGCGATAGCGTAGCTCACTGGCGTACTCAACCTCGACGGGCAGGCGGGCGAATTCCTCGATGAGATACTCACCTACCATTGCGGCATGCCAGCTGGTGCCGCAGCCGGTCAGCACCACCCGGTTGATCGCCTGCAGCTGAGATGGCGTCAGGTTGAGGCCACCAAAAACCGCCGTGGCGTTGTCACGGTCGAGCCGCCCCCGCATCGCGGCGCGGATGGTCTCGGGCTGCTCGTAGATCTCCTTGAGCATGAAGTGGGCGTAGTCGCCCCGGCCAACGTCGTTGGCCGCCAACTCCAGCGGCTGCACCGCCGGCTCGATCCGGCCGGTGTCGCGGTGCACCACCCGGAACTGCTGCCGGGTGATTGCCGCCACCTCGTGGTCAGCCAGATAGACGATGCGGTTGGTGTGGCCGGCCAAAGGACTGGCGTCGCTGGCGATGAAATACTCGCCGTCGCCGACACCGATCACCAGCGGGCTGCCGAGTCGGGCAGCCACCATCAGGTCGGGCTTGTGCCGAAACAGCACCAGCAGGCCGTAGGTGCCACGCAGCTGCGTTACCGCCTGGCGGACGGCGGCGACGCAGGGCGAGTCATCGATGTCGTCGGTCACCCGTGGACCATCGGCCAGAATCTGTTTCAGGCAGCTGTCGATCAGATGCGCGATCACCTCCGAGTCGGTCTCCGACTGGAAGACATACCCTTCAACCTCCAGCCGGGCCTTGAGGCTGCGGAAATTCTCGATCACCCCGTTGTGCACGACGGCGACTGAGTGCCCCTGGCCGTGGGCACAGCCACCGCCGAGATGGGGATGGGCATTGCCGTCAGTCGGAGCCCCGTGGGTGGCCCAGCGGGTGTGACCGATCCCGATTGAACTGTCGGGCAGCCCCGTCGCCAGGGCCGCCTCGAGCCGGTCGAGCCGTCCGGCCGCCTTCTGCACCGCCACCTCAGCCTCGTGGTCGAGCACGGCGATGCCTGACGAGTCGTAGCCGCGGTACTCAAGCCGCTGCAGCCCTTCAAAGACCCGTTCAGCCGCCTGCCGAAATCCGATGTAGCCGACAATTCCACACATTTCAGAACCTCCAGGGGGACACTCCGTGGGGGGACAATAGAGGGCCGAGGCCGTACCCGGAAGGCCGAAAAAGCCTGAAAAATCTGCCTTTCGCTATGCTTCCTGACGTTGTGGCTATGCCCCGTCACTCTCCCCGCGGCCGAGCACTCCCATGTCCACTTCTGCCATCATCGCCATTCCTGCCCGGCTGGCCAGCCAACGGCTGCCCAACAAAATGCTACTGGCCGAGACCGGGAAGACGCTGATCGAACACACCTGGAGCAATGCTGCCCGGGCAGCCCGGGCAGCTGGGGTGGTGGTGGTCACCGATACGGCCGCCATCGCCACCGCAGTGGCCGGCTTTGGGGGGCGAGCAGTGCTCACCTCTCCTGAAGCCAGCAGCGGCACGGCCCGGATCGTCGAGGCCCTGCCCCAGCTGCCGGCGGCGGAGATCGTTGTGAACCTGCAGGGAGACGAGCCCGAACTGCCCCCCGAGGCCATTGATCTGGTCATCGACCTGCTCGACCGCTGCCCGGCTGCCGGGGTGGCCACCCTGGTGACCCCACTGCGAAGCGAGACGGCCTATCGTGATCCGGCCGTCGTCAAGGCCATCCTGACTTCCTGGCGGCAGCCCGGGGGAACGGACCGGGCCGAGAAAGCCGGGGAAGCGACAGCCTGGCGGGCGATCACCTTCAGCCGGGCATCGGTTCCTGCCGCCCGCGACTGGAACCCCGAATTACTCGAGGCCAGCCCTCCGCTGCTCTGGCAGCACATCGGTGTCTATGCCTACCGTCGCGGCCTGCTCGAGCGATGGGATGAACTGCCCGAATCGCGGCTGGCGGAACTTGAAAGCCTTGAGCAGCTTCGGCTGGTCGAGGCGGGGGTGCCGATCGCAGCGGCTGCCATCGAGCACGCCGCCACCGGCATCGACACACCCGCCGACTATGCGGCATTCGTGCAGCGGATGCGGGGCTGATCAATCGAAACCTGAACGTCGGCAGCCAGAGGGGCCTACGTCGATCCGTTGTCGCCCGCATCTGCGAGCAAGAGCCACCGAGGGCAATGGTGTTCGGCACCAATTCTGCTGCCCTGATTTTGCGGCGCAGCTGTCTATTTTCGTTCTCCCTCTCCCGCTGGGAGAGGGCCGGGGTGAGGGTGCTTTCGTTGAACGTTCCGCCGCGGAAGGCACCCTCACCCGGCCTGCGGCCGGCCTCTCCCAGAGGGAGAGGCACGATAGATAACTCTCGTTTGGTGAGGCACATACCATGCCGGACATCATTGCCACCGAGGGCTTCTTCCGTAGACGGTCAGGCGAACAGCCTGTCGGTAGCCACACTGAAGCGGCACCCGTCGCAGATATCAATGGCGAGCGGCTCGCAATCACCGGCTGCCAGCCGATCTTCGTAGCGGCCTTGTTGATTCAGGGAGAGGGCCTGCATGCGGTTGGCGTCGGGGTCGATCACCAGATACCACCGTACCCCCTGCTCACGATAACGATCGAATTTGAAGTTTAGATCGCGGTCGCGGGTCGTATCGGAAAGGATCTCCACCACAAGGGCCGGAACCTGTTGAACATGCTCGGCTGGCTCAGGCCCGCAGACAACTGTCACATCCGGCCGGAGCACGGTGTCACGTGACACAATCCAATCAATCTCCACAAGCACCGTCGCATCACATCCTGCCGAATCGATTGCGACTTGGAGGGCCGCGACCGTTCGCGCGAGGAGCTTCGCATGCCGACCGAACGGGCTTGGCGGCATGGCGATGGCCATCCCTTCCCACAGTTCCCACCGGCCTTCCCAATGCCGGTAATCGTCAACGGTGTAGTGCGGGCGATACCGTGGGACCGTGCTCATGAGCTGATTGTAGGCTCTGTCTGAAAACTCAGTACCTGGCTTCGAGCGGCTCATTTACCCTCTGGCTGCGTCCGGCTCCATCGCCAGATCTGCAAATCTGGCTGCTTCGCCGTCCTTGCCAGAGGCCAAAGCAGCTCGCTCTCGGGCCAACGGTAGCCTTTTCAGACAGAACCTAGCGTCGGCCAAGTCATCCCGTCGTGATCATCCGAAGACGACATTCCCGGGTCGAAACCAGTCAGTCAAATGGTCGCCGCGGTTTGACTGGGGGGGCTGCCGGCTGTTCGCGGGTAGTCGCAGCCTTGGGCTCAGCGGCAGCGGTCTCGAGCCCGGGCAGCTCGGCCTCAGCCATTTCCTGCCGCTCTCGCCAGGGCTTTTCGTCGCGGTAGCTCTGCAGCTCTTTATTGAGCTGGTCATCGATGCCGCCGGTGCCGCCGTCTGTTGCCACCGCCTTTGTGCTGAACTCGCGGGCCTTGGCGAAGTCACCTGTTTCGGCATAGCCGGCGGCCAACGTGCTGATGATGTGGGCCGCCTTCCACTCGGTCTCCTCACAGGCCTTGGTCGCCAGTTCGATCGCCCGCTTGCCATCCCGCAGGTCATCGTTGGGCGACGTCGCGAGCAGCCAGGCGAGGTTGTTGAGCACCCCCGAGTCATCCGGCTTGAGCGTGAGGGCTCGCTCCAAGTCCTTCAAGGCTTCGGCATGCTTCCCGATTGAAATCAGAGCATCGCTGCGGCCCCGCCGGCTGAGAAACTGGTTTTCGTCAAGCTTGAGTGCCTTGCTGAACCAGTCAATCGCGGCCCGCGGCTGCTTGGCGGCCAGATGCAGCATGCCGAGCTGGCCGAGCACAAGGGGATCTCGCTGGGGCCGATTGGCCAGGGTCGTAAAGTCACGAATGGCCGCAGCGTAGTTGCCGGCATCGGCCGCTATCAGGCCCCGCAGCTCAAGGGCGGCCGGGTTGTCGGGCTGGGCCGCCAGCACCTTGGCCAGGTCCGCGGCGGCCGCCTCGCTGTTGCCTGCCTGTTGCTGAATGCGGGCTCGCAATACCAGCGGTATGGCATTCTCGGGGGCCATCTCAATCGCTTTGTCGAGGTCGGCAATCGCCTCCGGCTGCTCTCCCTGCAGGGCGAGCACCCGGGCCCGTTGCAGCAGCGGGCCGGCCGCGCCGGGGGCGATGGCAATCGCCTTGTCGAAGGCCTTGCGGGCCTCCTCCAGGCGGACCTCGCCCTCGAGGTCGTCGTCCATCATGTAGGCCATGCCGAGGGCCTCATGCAGGCCCGCCTCGTCCGGCTCTTGTTCGATGGCGGCTTGCAGATCCTCGCGGGCGGGGCCGAACTCATTCTGCAGCAGCCGGAACAGGCCGCGGGTCTGGCGGATGTCGGCATCGGCAGGCGCGAGTTCCACCGCCTTGTCGTAGTCGGCCGCCCGGGCAGCCGGGTCGGCGGCCAGGTTGCCCCGCACCAGATGGGCCTCGGCCAGCTGCAGGCGGTCGGCCTGGCCGGGGGTAAGCAGTTCGATCGCCTTGTTGGCGGCCAGCACCGCCGCCTCTTGATTCCCACCGGGTAGGGACTGGAGCCGGGCAATCATCAGGTGCGCGGTGCCGAGGTCGGGTGCCCGCCGGACAGCCTCGCTGAGGTCCCGCATGGCGAAGGTCCGCATCCGGGGCCACTCAGGGTTCGGCTTTGGGCCATCAAAGATCGCATCGACCAGCATGCCGGCCCGATCGATCAGCGTGCCGACCAACAGGCTGTCGGCAAAGGCCTGCGAATCTTTGGCAAGCCCCTTCCGGAGGGCCCGGCGGCAGAGATCGACCACCCGCTCGAAGTCGTCCAGGCTGCGGGCCGTCAGCTTTTGTTCAATGGCGGCATCGAGGTCGGCCTGTCCGGCAGGTTCGCTCGCAGCCTCGTTCGCCACATCCGGCTCAGCGCCGGCGGCCGCCCTGATGCCGCGACCGGCAAACATCCCGGAGGCCGAAACCGCGATCAGCAACAGCCCGCAGACGAGCACGCTCCGACGGCGACAAGCGGGAAACATCGACAGCATCGGCGGCCTCCAGCGCAAAGGGATCGAGCAGAGCCCCGTGGGGTTCACGGCGGCCTCACAGGCCTCTGGCTGAATGATATCAGAGCCAGCGGGGTGGAACCGAGGCCAACTCTGGCCTTTCCGGCCACCCCGTCGGCAAACAGCAGCAAACGTCTGCCG
>CALAZQ010000069.1 GCA_937926325.1 uncultured Planctomycetaceae bacterium
TCCGTGAGGCTGCCGCCCTCACTCCAGAGGATCTGCTTCAGCTCTCCCGACCGGGCTTTCAGGTGGTCTTCTACGACAGCCTTGAAGACTTCTACCTGGCCGAGGCGCTCGAATACATCAACGCCTGGCGGCAGGCCACGGCCGACGATCCCGTCGGCATCTGCGGGCCGATTGGCCCGACGGAGCAACTGCCGCTGGTGGCCAGGCTCGTCAATGAACTGGAAATAGACCTACGACACGCCCACTTCTGGGGCATGGACGAATGGTTTGCGGACGGCCGCGAGGTCCCGGTTACGCACCCCCTTTCATTTGAACGGGCCGACCGCGAACTCTGCTTCGACCGCATCCGGCCCGACCTCGGAATGCCCGAGGAGAATCTCCACTTTCCCCGAGCCGACGTGGCTGCCTACACCGCCAGTTGGAACTCCGCACGCTGTGCCGTCATGCAGGGCGGCCAGGGCGACATCAAGCACTGGGCCTTCAACGACCCGCTGCGGCGTGAACCGCCCTTCGCTGACGAGCCGCCGCCACCGGATGAATACCGAAAGCTCTCCACCCGGGTGGTCGACCTCCACCCAGTCACGCTTGCCCAGAACGCCCGCACCAGTGGGGGTGGCAACATCACAATGGTGCCACAGCAAGCAGTCACGGTCGGGCCGGTCCAGACCTGGCAGGCAGAGAAGGTCTCTATCTGGCAGGCTGGCGTTCACGACAACCCGCTGGGACAGCGACTGACAGCCCTGATGATCTCAAAGCGGCTTGCTGACTCAGCTGTCCCGATGTCACTGCTAGCGGACCATCCCAACGTACAGTTCAACTACTATCGCAGCGGGCTGGGAACCTGCGCGGTGGAAATGCATTAGTAGGCTTGAGATAATGTTGGCACCGCAGGAAGCGGCGACGAGCAACCCCGAAAACCCTCGGTATTTTCGGGTGTTGCCCGAGTGGAAAAAGGCCACGGATGGCTTTTTCCACGGACAGCCAACTCAACGGAACGCTCGGGCAACTCGCTTCACGATGAGCGTGCAGCCACACGGTGCGGAAAGCTTTGGACTGATTCGTAGCGCTTCATAAGGCTTTCCGCACCCGTGCCACACGAGATCCTGCCGCACGGCTCACCGCCCCCATGAAGCTTGCGGCGTTCAAAAAACCACTCCACGAGAAAATTTCCGCCTGAGCGAACATCCTGCCACTCGGCGTCATCGACCGTGCCGTCGATCACGGGCTTCGCGGCGGCGTACGGCCTGATCGGCATGGTGATCATGTTCCTGATCTGCACCCTTCTCGCCGACTACCTGATCCGCCGGTACAGGGATGTTGACAAACGTTAGTCGAGCGCTTATGTAG
>CALAZQ010000070.1 GCA_937926325.1 uncultured Planctomycetaceae bacterium
GTCTTACTGCCATGCCGATTCGTCAGCACCGCAGCCCCGGCGGCCGCCAGATCGAGCGGTGGGTAGGAGGGATGGGGCGTGTCCATCAGGACGAAACCGGCATCCATCCTGTTCACAAAGGCGTTGTAGTCGTTCCAAGAAAGCCCCTCGACCCGGCTTGGCTGCATCCCGGCTGGGAACTCGAGGTCGGGTACATCCCGGCCAACGAGATGAATCTGCCAGTCACGAGCGGTAAAGATACCCTGCGAGATTGCTGTCACGAGGGCGTCCAGGCCGGTGACGAAGAGGTTCCGCGGGTGGTGCGGGCGGGCATAGAAGAACAGCTGTCGCCGCCCGGCCTGCCGACGGTTCACCGCTGGGCCTTCCGCCCGGTTGCCAGGAAAGGCGGGTTCAAAGGCGACCGCGCGGGGGCCAAGGCCGGGAATAGCATGCGGCCCGGTGGTCAGGTGACGGTGCAGCAACTCGGTGTTGATTGCCACGAACACGCCCGGTTCGGCGAGTGTCTGCTGGCATCGCAGCCGTTCGTCATTGAACGGATAGAACATCCGTTCATCCTCTTGCAGGATGTAGCAGAGCCGGTCGCGGCGGATGCTCGACAATAGCCCACGGGTGGTCCACCACGAGGTCGACAGAAAGCAGTCGTTTTCCGAGACGGCCAGGTCGCGTCCACCATGCACCGGTGCATAGACGGCCTCGAAGGGCTGGTCGAGCTCAATCCCAGCCGCCGAGAGCACCCGTCCAAGGGCGGCGGGGTCGGGCCGCTCCGTGCGGGTGGCCAAGCGAAGCACAGCCCCCAGCCGATTGGCCACCAGCGTGCCGAGCACCAGGGCCGTACCGACGCCACCAAACAGCGACGACTCACCAACACTGTCGGTCACAATGGTCAGCCGTAGCCGGGTGTCGGGAACCGGAAAGATGTTGACGGGCCGGTGCCAGCCGAGCCGTTCATCAAGCCAGTCGCTGGCCGTTTGCCGCGGCGATGGGGCCGGGGGCGGCGGCGCATGATCAACCGGAGTTGGCGGCGTCGACTCGGGCCCGGAAAGGCGGGCCAGAGCCCGCTGCTTACGCCGGATCTTCCGGCGGCGAAAGTGCTCTTGGCATTTGGCGAACAAGGGGCCAAGCGCCGGGGTAGCGGCGAAGGTGTCGCCTACAACGCGTCCAAACTTCATCGAGGGCCTGCGAAAGATGGTCATGGTGTTCGAGGGCTCAGGAACCTGGAAGGAGTGCCGCATTCATGCGGCCCGGCTGTCGTTGAGGCCGAGTCGCTCCTGGCGGTAGCCGCCGCTGGCAACCCGGTCAATCCAGTCGGTGTTTTCGAGATACCAGCGGACCGTCCGTTCGATTCCACTGGCGAAGGTCTCCTGCGGCTGCCAGCCGAGTTCGGCGGAGAGCTTCGAAAAGTCGATGGCATAGCGGCGATCATGCCCGGGGCGGTCGGTGACGAATGCGATCAGCGACTCAGAAGGGCCATGGGGCAGGCCAGGGGCAAGTTCAACA
>CALAZQ010000071.1 GCA_937926325.1 uncultured Planctomycetaceae bacterium
CAGCCAGTCCGCCCCACTGCCGCACTGCCTCATAGGCGACAATCGCGGCGGTGTTGGAAAGATTCAGGCTGCGGACCTGGGGCCGCGAGGGAATCGTCAGCAGCCGGTCGGCGTGGGCCTGCTTGATCGACTGTGGCAGGCCGCTCGACTCGCTGCCGAAGACCAGCACGTCGCCGTGTTCATAGCGCACGTCGGTGTAGGGCCGGCTGGCATGGGCCGAGAGAAACCAGCCCAGCCGGCCGCCGGCGGCAGTCACCCCGGCGACCAGGGCGTCCCAGTTGGGCACCACCTCCCACTCCAGTTCGTCCCAATAGTCGAGCCCCGCCCGCCGCAGGTGATAGTCGTTGATGGTGAAGCCAAGCGGCTCGACCAGCCACATCTTGGCCCCGATGGCCACGCAGGTTCGGCCGATATTCCCGGCATTGGGTGGAATCTCGGGCTCGTACAGGACGATGTGCAGGCAGGGCTGGTACCGCATCGATGGATCGCCGGGGGAAGGGTTTCCTGCTATTTTGGAGGAAGCTTGAGTCCCGCGACAGAGCCTTTTGTCTTCCCCACAACCAGTAGAGCAGCCGTGGTCACGATCGAACGGAATCCAACGCGGGCGGTGAAAATCGGCAGCATCACGGTCGGGGCGGGCCAGCCGATTGCCCCGCAGAGCATGACCGCCACCCAGACCCAGGACGTCGAGGCGACCCTCAAGCAGGTCAACGCCCTGCACGCCGCCGGGGCCGGCGTGGTGCGGATTGCCGTCGACAGCAAGAAGGATGCCGCCGCCCTGCCGGCCATCCGGGCAGGCACGCAGGCCAACCTCGCCATCGATCTGCAGGAGAACTACCGGCTGGCCCTCGAGGTGGCCCCTCACGTCGACAAGCTGCGGTACAACCCCGGCCACCTCTACCATCATGAAACCGAAAAGCCCTGGCAGGAGAAGGTGAAGTTCATTGCCGGGGTGGCGGCTGATCACGACTGTGCCCTGCGGGTTGGCGTCAATTGCGGCAGTGTCGACCCGGCCAAGAAGGAGCAGTTTGCCGAGGACGATTCGATTGGCCCGATGCTGGCCAGCGCCCTCGAGCACTGCGAGTTGCTCGACTCGATCGGCTTCACCCGCTACGTCGTGTCGCTGAAAGACTCTGATCCCCAGAAGGTCATCGAGGTCAATCGCCGGTTTGCCGAGCAGCGGCCCGACGTGCCGCTGCACCTGGGGGTGACCGAGGCGGGCATGCCACCCGATGGCATCATCAAAACGCGAATCGCCTTTGAGCAGCTGATCAGTCGTGGCATCGGCGACACGGTGCGGGT
>CALAZQ010000072.1 GCA_937926325.1 uncultured Planctomycetaceae bacterium
GCCGGCAGTTTTATCTGGGCGGCATCGTAGGTGCTGACTTTGCCACGCTCGACAAACTGTCAACTGGGACAACGATCCCTAACCAGTCAATTTTTACGGCTGGTGGTGCAGCAGGCATGCGATTTCTCAGAGAGAATGGTGCGATGAGGCTTGAGTTTGAGGGCCGCGGTCGTGATCAAGTTTCAGAGACATTTCCTGTGGTACTGACAGATCTCACCTATCGAGCGACTGATGGTTGGTCGGCGATGGTGAATGTCTGGCGAGACTACAAACCGTTTGAAAGCCTTGGACTTTACGCGGGTGGAGGAATCGGTGCTGGAGGTTACCGTTGGACTCTGTCGAGCGACCAGCCGGCTCTTGGCATAGGCGGCAATGATCGTGTCGCTAACTTTGCCTGGCAGGCTGGCGGTGGCGTGTTTTATGAGTTTTCAAAGCGTGCGACTGTGGACCTCGGCTATAGATTCTTTTCCATTGACGAGTCGTTAGTGGGCTATGAATTTTTCGGCCAGCCCCAGACAAGCCCAACCAACTTCGCAGCCAGCGAACTGCTGCTGCAGGTGCGAATCTACGAACCATTCCGCGGCTGGCGGCGGTAGATGCGAAGGAAGAGCAAACGCAAAAACCCGGTAGGGCCGCTGGCCTTACCGGGTTTTTCTATTTCGGTCACGAAAGTAGCGGCGGCCGGACTTGAACCGGCGACACCAGGCTTATGAAGCCTGTGCTCTAACCAACTGAGCTACGCCGCCACGTGGGCCGCACGTTTCACGTTCGCACGCAGCGTACAAGCCGACGTCAGAAATATACCCGATCGCCGCGTGGCTGCATCGAGGTCGAAAAAAACAGCCGCCGCAGGAAATGCCCCTTGGGCCGATCAGACGAAAACGGCCCGGGATCGTCGGCGATCCCGGGCCGCTCGTGCATCTTTACCGACCCGGCCGCAGCCGCGTCAGTTGGTCAGTCAACCAGGCTGCAGGACGCCTCGACGACGGCGCCAATCTTGTCGCCGTTGAGTTCGCCCTTCTTGAAGGCGTGGCTGGCCATCACCTTGCCACCCTTGTAGCAGACGACCGTCAGATCGGCCTCGGGGGCGATTTTGAGGTTGTCGGGGCCATTCTGGGCATCTTCCGGCACCACGAAGGCAACCCGCTCGATGCCGTTGTCCTTGACGAACTTGGCAGCGGCAACCTTCAGACTCTCGGCATCACTGCCGATCATGTTGACGAAGCCAGTCAGCTTGTCGGCCTCATGCTCCTTGAGTTCTTCCTCAAGTTCGTCGATGAGCTTGGCCAACGACTGATCGGCCGTCCGGGCAAAGATCATCACCACGGGCCGGTTGCCCATCTTGCAGCGGTAACAGAGGCTCTTGCCCTCAGCGACACCGTCGTTTGCGTTGCCGGCGACCTTGGTCACCGTGAAGGCACCGACCCGCTCTCCGGGCTGGGGCCCGCTGACCAGGTCGGCCGAGGCCAGGCTGGCCGACAGCACGACAGCCAGGCAGGCGAGGAAAGGTCGAAAACTTTTCAGGAACACCATTGAACACTCCTACTCGTTGACAGACGGCCAGCCACCGGGCGACCCCGATCTCGTGCCGTCTCTGACAGGATCACACTCGTGTGCATCCACCCCGCCACGCCGGCGAGATGGCATCCTTTGATGCACAGATCGTATCGCGGGTACGATGCCGGGATCAAATCGGCGCGGTCTGCCGACTGCAATCCGCCCGGTGTACGGCCGTTTTTCTGCGAGGAATATGCCATGTCGACCGCCACCCTGCCTGCCCAGCCCGCTGCCGCCCCCCAGATTCGGCAGACCCAGATCCTCATCGACGGGCAATGGGTGCCCGCCCGCAGCGGGAAAACCTTTGAAACCATCAATCCAGCCACCGAAGAGCCGATTGCCCAGGTGGCCGAGGCCGATGCCGCTGATGTCGAGGCGGCTGTGCGGGCCGCCCGGCGGGCCTTCGACGAGGGCCCCTGGCCCCGGCTCGATGCCCGTGAGCGGGGCCGCATCATGCACCGGCTTTGTGATTTGATCGAGGCGGAGATTGACGAACTGGCCGCCCTCGAGGCCCTCGACAACGGCAAGCCGGTGAAGGATGCCCGCCACGGCGACATCCCGCTGGCCCTCGACTGCCTGCGGTACTACGCCGGCTGGGCCGACAAGATTCAGGGCAGCACCATCCCGATCAACGGCAACTATCTCTGCTACACCCGTCGCGAGCCGGTTGGCGTGGCGGGCCAGATCATTCCCTGGAACTTTCCAATCCTGATGACGGCCTGGAAGTGGGGGCCAGCCCTCGCCGCCGGCTGCACGATTGTGATGAAGCCGGCCGAGCAGACGCCACTGACCTGCCTGCGGCTGGCCCGGCTGGCCCAGAAGGCGGGCGTGCCCGACGGCGTGATCAATGTGCTGCCTGGCTTCGGGCCAACCGCCGGCGCGGCGATCGTCAAACACCCCGGCATCGACAAGGTGGCCTTCACCGGCTCGGGTGAGACGGCGCAGGTGATCATGCGGCAGGCGGCCGACACGATGAAGCGGCTGACCCTCGAACTCGGCGGCAAGAGCCCGAACATCGTCTTTGCCGATGCTGACCTCGAGGCAGCTGCCCTCGGGGCCCATGTCGCGATTCACCTCAACCAAGGCCAGTGCTGCTGTGCCGGCTCGCGGCTGTTTGTCGAAGATTCGATTCACGATGCCTTTGTCGAGAAGGTGGTGGCCCTCTCGAAAAACCGGAAGGTGGGTGATCCGTTTGATCCGGCCACCGACCAGGGACCTCAGGTCGACCGGGCGCAGTTCGACAAGATCATGGGCTACATCGCCAAGGGCCGCGAGCAGGGCGCGACCTGTGCCACCGGTGGATCGCGGGTGGGTGAGCGGGGCTTTTTCATCGAGCCGACCGTCTTCACCAACGTCAGTGACGAGATGGCCATTGCCCGGGATGAGATCTTTGGCCCGGTGCTGTCGGTGCTGCGATTCTCGGACGTCGATGAACTGGTGCGGCGGGCCAACGCCACCAGCTTCGGCCTGGCGGCGGCGGTCTGGACCCGCGATGTGGGTCGGGCCCACGACGTGGCCCGGCGGCTGCGGGCTGGCACGGTCTGGGTGAATTGCTATGACGTCTTTGACGCTGCCGCGCCGTTCGGCGGCTTTAAACAATCGGGGTTTGGCCGGGAACTCGGCGAACGCGGCCTTGATGCATACTTGGAAGACAAGACGGTGACGGTCAGCCTGGGCTGACCCAGAACAGTTCAGCAGTGATGACGCAAAAGGAAAGCGAGTGAGGCATGGGACGGGTGCGAACCGGCGGCGGCTGGCGGGCGATCCGCTACACCTTCAAGAAGGCTCGTGAGGCGGGCGGTCTCTGGGCCCTCTGGAAGGCGATGCGGACCCGGAACACTTGCAAGACCTGCGCCCTCGGCATGGGTGGCCAGGCCGGCGGCATGGTCAACGAGGCGGGCCACTTTCCCGAGGTCTGCAAAAAGTCGTTCCAGGCGATGGTCGCCGATATGCAGGGGGCGATCCCTGACAGTTTTTTTGAAACCTACACTGT
Source organism: uncultured Planctomycetaceae bacterium (assembly GCA_937926325.1). Classification (GTDB taxonomy): domain Bacteria; phylum Planctomycetota; class Planctomycetia; order Pirellulales; family UBA1268; genus UBA1268. The sequence continues at coordinate 3,551 of CALAZQ010000072.1, forward strand.
CGCCCAGCTGCAGAAGTTCACGCCCTATCAGATGGAGCACGCCGGCCGACTGGTGAAGCCGCTGCTGCTCGAAAAGGGCAGCCAGCACTACCGGCCGATCAGCTGGAGCGAGGCGATGGAGCGGATCGCCGACAAGCTCCGCCAGACTCAGCCCCAGGAGAGCTTCTGGTACTTCTCCGGTCGTTCCAGCAATGAGGCGGGCTTTCTGCTCCAGCTCTTTGCCCGGCTCTACGGCACCAACCATGTCAACAACTGCAGCTACTACTGTCATCAGGCCAGCGGCGTCGGCCTGGCCAGCGTGATCGGCACCGGAGCCGGCACGATCAAGCTCGACGACCTCGAAAAGAGCGACTTCGTCATGTTGATCGGCGGCAACCCCGCCAGCAATCACCCGCGGATGATGCGGTCGCTGATGATGGTGCGACGCCGCGGTGGCAAGGTGGTCGTGCTCAACCCGATTGTCGAGACGGGCCTGGTTAATTTCTCGGTGCCGAGCGATCCGGTCAGCCTGCTGTTTGGGACTGAGATTGCCAGCAGCTATGTCCAGCCCCATGCCGGTGGTGACCTCGCCGTTGTCTACGGCCTGATGAAGCGGCTGCGGGAGCTGCAGGCGGCCGGCGAGACCGGCAATGGTGAGCCGATCGTGCACGAAGATTTTCTGCATGAGCACACCCATGGCTGGCCGGAACTGGCGGCCCGGCTCGATGCCCTCAGCTGGGACGAGATTGTTGCTAAGTCGGGGGTCAGCCACGAGCAGATCGACGACATGGCCCGGCAATATGCCCAGTCGAAGCGGGCGGTCTTTGCCTGGACGATGGGGGTGACGCACCATCTGCACGGGGCGGCGACGGTGCAGGCCATTGCCGAGTTGGCCCTGATGCGGCGGATGATCGGCCGCCCCGGGGCCGGTCTGCAGCCAATTCGTGGTCACTCAAACATCCAGGGCATGGGTACGGTCGGCGTGACGCCGAAGCTCAAGGACGCTGTGTTCGAGCGCCTGCAGAACGACCTTGGCGTGGAACTGCCAACCTTCAAGGGCTTTGACACGCTTGAATGTCTGGACGCAGCCGATGCAGGCACCATGCGGTTCGCCTGCTGCCTCGGTGGCAATCTCTACGGGGCCAGCCCCGCTGCCAGTTTTGCCCAGCAGGCCCTGGCCAAGACCGACATGGTGGTCTATCTGAATACCTCGCTGAACACCGGCCATGCCTGCGGTCTCGGCGGCGAGCAGACCATCATCCTGCCGGTGCTGGCCCGGGACGAAGAGCCCGAGCCCTCCACGCAGGAGAGCATGTTCAGCTTCATCCGGCTCTCCGACGGCGGCAAGCCGCGGCACCAGACCGAGCCCGAAGCCGGCCCGCGGAGCGAGGTCGAGATCGTCTCAGAACTCGGCTGCCGGGTGCTTGGCACCTCTGGTCCGGTCAACTGGCTGGAGATGGCCCACACCAGCACCATCCGCAAGGCGATCGCCCGAATCGTGCCGGGCCTCGAGGCCATCGCCGAGATCGATCGGGACAAGAAAGAGTTCTCGATTCCCGGCCGGGCCCTCGACACGCCGAGGTTTCCCACTGCCGACGGGAAGGCGACGTTGTTTGTACACGACCTGCCCGACGCGCCGGAGGGCTTGCAGTTGATGACCATCCGCAGCGAGGGGCAGTTCAACACCGTTGTTTACGAAGAGGAAGACCTCTACCGCAACCAGACCCGCCGCGACATCGTGCTGATGCACCCCGACGACATTGCCCGCTACGGGCTGACCGCGGGTGGCCGCTGCCGGGTCAGCAGTGCCACCGGCGAAATGCGGGGCCAGATCGTCTCGGCCTTTCCCGAGATTCGGCCCGGCTGCGTGGCGATGTACTACCCCGAAAGCAACGTGCTGGTGCCCAAGGCGGCCGATCCGCTCTCGCGGACGCCGGCCTACAAGCGGGTGGCGGTCACGGTCGCGGCTGATGAGCCGGCTGCGGCGGCGGCCCGGCTCGAACCCGAACTCGTCGGGGCCGGCACGCCCCGCGACAAGATGAACCAGTGCGGCTGAGGACTGGCCTCATCGTTACGGCGTCAGCACCACTTTGACCAGCCCCGGTTCGCGGTTGTGCAGCCGGGTGAACCAGTCGGGCCCTTCGGCGAGGGGAGCGACTTGGCTGATAAACCTCGCCAGATCGACCTTGCCTTCGGCAGCCAACCTGATCGCTTCAGGGTAGCAGCCGGCTGATGCGCAGGAGCCCTGCAGCCGAATCTGCCGGGTCACGACCTTTTGCAGCGGCAGATCAATTGTCGGGGCAATATTCCCCACCAGTACCACCGTGCCGCCGCGGGTGACCGCGTCGATGGCAGTGTTGACTGCTGCCGTGTTGCCGACCGCCTCAATGACCAGATCGGCCCCGTCGACATCGGCTGAACTGGTTCCCCAGGCGGCTGCTTGGGCCCCGGCGTCGGCTTCGCGTGCGTCGAAGGTCTCGGCCGCCCCGTGCCGCCGGGCCTCAGCCAGCCGGTCAGGATCGATGTCGATTGCGGCGATTCGCGGCACACCGCGGGCAGCAAGCGCGGCCACGGTGACCAGGCCGATCATCCCGCAGCCGACCACGACGGCTGACCGGGGCATGCCCTGTTGGCAGCCAAGGTTGATCGCATGCAGGCCGATGGTAAGCGGCTCGAGCAGGGCGGCTACTGGAAAGTCGAGGCTGTCGGGAATCGGATAGCAGATTCGGGCCGGCACGATGGCGTACTCGGCAAAGCAGCCGTGCCGCCGGTAGTCGCCGCAGGAGACGCCGAGGACCTGTCGGTGGCTGCAGAGGTTTTCACGGCCACTGCGACACTGCTCGCAGTCACCACAAAAAACAGTCGAATCAAGTGCTACTCGCTGGCCAGCAGCCAGCCCCGTCACACCGGCACCAACCGCATCGATCGTGCCGGCCGCCTCGTGGCCCATCACCAGTGGCGGGATCCGCCGGCCGCTTGCCCCGGTGTAGCCGTGGACGTCACTGCCGCAGATGCCGCAGGCGGCCACCCGCAGGCGGATTTCATCAGGACCCGGTTCGGGAATGGGGACGTCGGTCAGGCTGATTTGGCCAGGTTCTGTCAGTAATAGCGCGTTCATGGTGCGTTGTGGGGAAAGTGGAAAGAGGTTGGAAGGTACTTATCGCTGGCGGCAGCGTCCCTGGAACGCAACGGATCATTCGAAGAGGAGCGGCTGCTCGTGAGCAGCAGGCTGCCGCCGCCGCTGCCGGCTGCCTGCGTGCGCCCCGCCGGTTTCATAGAGCAGCAACAGGTCGCGGGCCCGATCAACAACCTCCACCGGCACCCCGGCCAGCCGGGCGACATGCACGCCCCAGCTCTTGTCGGCGGCGCCCCCGGTCACCTGATGCAGAAAGACCAGCCGCCCCTCGTGCTGCTCTACCAGCACCTGCAGGTTGGCAACGCCCGGCAGCCGCTCAAGCGCGGCAAGCTGCAGGTAGTGGGTTGCAAACAGCGTGCGGCAGCCGACCTGGCCGTGCAGGTGCTCGACCACCGCCTGCGCCAGGGCCAGGCCGTCAAAGGTGCTGGTGCCGCGGCCGACCTCATCGAGGATGACCAGGCTTTTGGCGGTGGCCCGATTGAGAATGCGGGCGGTCTGGGCCATCTCAACCAGGAAGGTGCTCGCTCCGCTGGCCAGATCGTCGCCGGCCCCGATCCGGGCGAAGAGCCGGTCCACAATGCCGATGCGGGCCGAGCGGGCCGGCACGAACGAGCCGGCCTGGGCCAGCACCGTCAGCAGAGCCGCCTGACGGATGAAGGTGCTCTTGCCGCCCATGTTCGGCCCCGTCACCAGGAGGATCGCCGGGACGCCGCGAGCTGTCGCACGGTCGCCGCCGGCCATCGCCAGGTCGTTGGGCACCAGCGTGCCAGCCGGCAGCAGCGTCTCCAGCACCGGATGGCGGCCCTGATCGATCGAGACGGTCTGGTCGCCAGTAATTTCGGGCCGCACCCAGCGTCGTGACCGGGCCACCTCGGCGAAGGCCAGTAGCACGTCGAGCGTGGCCAGCTGATCGGCCACCCGGTCGAGCCGGTCGCGATGGCCCGCGACAAAGGCTCGCAGGTCGTCGAGCAGTTCGATCTCACGGCGGACCGCCTCTTCTTCCGCCCCCAGCACCTGCCGCTGCCGCTCGTCGAGTTCGGGCGTGGTGTACCGCTCGGCGTTCTTGACCGTCTGCTTGCGGACATATTCCGGCGGCACCTTGTCGGCGTGGCCCCGGCCAACCTCAAGAAAGAAGCCGAAGACCCGGTTGAAGCCGACCTTGAGGGTGGGGATGCCGGTCCGGGCGCTCTCCTGGGCCTGATAGGCGGTGATCCAGGCCTTGCCGCCGGAGGCCAGCTCGGTCAGCTCGTCATAGCGGGCATCGAAGCCCGGCCGGATGAAGCCCCCTTCACGGGCGAAGGTCGGGCAGCCCTCCCGCAGGGTGCCGCCGATCCGGGCGGCCAGGTCGTCACAGGGGTCAAGCTCTTCCCGCAGGGTTGCCAGCAGGGTCGAGCCGTTGGCTGCATCGGCAGACGTCAGTCCAGCCGCTTCATCGAGTCCGCGGAGCAGGTCGGGGATGACCGCCGTCGCCCGGCCGATGCGTTCGAGGTCACGAGGCCCGGCCCGGCCTGACATGACCCGCCCGGTCAGCCGCTCGAGGTCACCGATACCCTGCAGCGCCGCTGCCAGCCGGTCGGCCACCGGCGGGTGGGCCGCCAGAATGGCGACGGCGTCGAGCCGGCTGTCGATCTGGTCTTTGTCGATCAGCGGCGCGGCCAGCCAGTCGGCCAGCATGCGGCTGCCCATCGCCGAGCGGGTGGTGTCGAGCACGCCGGCCAGCGACCCGTCCCGCCGCCGCCCACTGCCGGCTGTCCGCAGCAGGTCGAGGCTCCGCCGGGTGGCCTCGTCGATCTCCATCCGCAGGCCCGGCCGCCAAGCAGCCAGGGTCTTGATCCGGCCGATCGCTGCCGGCTCGTTTTCCTCCAGGTAGGCGACGATGCCGCCGGCGGCCGTGACGGCCAGTTGTTCCGCCGGCAGGTTGAAGCCGAGGCCGGTCAGCCGCACGCCCCCGAGGGCCGTGTTCAGTTTGGTTTCGGCGGTGGCATCGTCGAACCACCAGTCGGGCCGCACGGTCACCGCCGTCTGCAGGCCCGCTTCGGCCAGCACCGTTGCCAGCAGGTCGCGGTCGGTGTCGCTGCAGAGCAATTCCGAGGCGTCGAGCCTGAGCAACTGGTCGGCCAGATCGTCGCGGTCGATGACCGCAGCGGTGAAGCGGCCGGCGGCCACATCAATCCAGGCCACGCCGACGGCGATGCCGCTGGTCTCCCGACCGTGTTGGTGGCCGCCTCGCGGGGCAAGGGCTCGCGGCACCACCGCCACGAGATGGTTGGGCCGAGCCGGGTCGAGCAGCGACTCATCGGCGGCGATGCCGGGGGTGACGATGCGGGTCACCTCGCGGCGGAGCAGCCCCTTGGTCGTCTTGGGGTCGTCGATCTGTTCACAGATCGCCACCCGTTCTCCGGCAGCGACCAGCCGGGCCAACTGTGGGTCGAGTTGGTGGTGGGGGAAGCCGGCCATCGGCACGGCGTCCGGCCCCTTGTCGCGGCTGGTGAGGGTCAGGTCGAGCAGGTCGGCTGCCTTGCGGGCGTCTTCACCGAAGAGTTCATAGAAGTCCCCCATCCGGAAGAGCACGAGGGCCCCCGGGCAGCGGGCCTTGGCCGCCTCAAACTGTTGCATCATCGGGCTTGCCATCGCTGGAATGTAGCAGCCTTTGACCAAAGGGCGACCGCCGCGTACAACCACAGAGAGCGAACGCCGATGAGGGGCCCCTGCGATGGAGGCCTGTGAATCTGGTCAGGGCTTAACCGCAGCAGCCATAAGCAGTCGTCTCTTTGTGCGGTGGGCCTCTCATCGGCGTCCGC